>CAYTNT010000001.1:0-71020 GCA_964439235.1 uncultured Rhodoluna sp.
GGAGACAAGTAATGTCTAGATTTAGCGATTTCGGTAACGCTCTTTACAGCGGCGAAAAGTCAATTGACTTCGTCGGCCGCCGCAAGATCTGGTACGCAATTGCGGCAGTAATGGTCGCCTTCTCAATCATCATCTCGGTGCCAAGCGTCAAGGGTTTCACCCTCGGTATCGAATTTGTTGGTGGTTCAGAGTTCCGAATCTCGGGTGTGGCCGACCAGAAGGAGTCACTGGCAAAGGATGCGGTAGCGTCGGTTGACTCAGATTTGGTAGCTCACGTTGCCAAGGTCGGTGCAGATTCAATTCGCGTTCAGACTGAGGCCGTCGAGGACGTGCAGGCCGAGGGTATTCGCCAGGCACTGGCCAAGGCATACGGTATCGAGAGCTCGAGTGTGACCAGTTCGTTCATCGGTGCTAACTGGGGAGCCGACGTAACGTCGAAGGCCATTAACGGTCTGTTGGTGTTTCTTGCGCTAGCCGCCGTGCTCATGGCGCTTTACTTCCGAACGTTGAAGATGTCTGTTGCCGCAATCGTGGCGTTGCTTCACGACCTTGTAATCACGGCGGGAATCTACGCAGCGGTCGGATTCGAGGTTACTCCAGCTGCCGTGATTGGCTTCCTAACCATCCTGGGCTACTCGCTCTACGACACCGTGGTCGTCTTCGACAAGATTCGTGAAAATACCCACGAGGTTGAGTTCTCTGAAACCAAGACTTTCGCGCAGCAGGTTAATTACGCGATCAACCAGACTCTGGTTCGCTCAATCAACACTTCTGTTGTTGCCGTCTTGCCGGTTGCCGCAATCTTGTTTATCGGCGCGAACCTGCTCGGAGCAGGAACCCTTCGTGACATCGCCCTTGCTTTGTTCATCGGAATGATCCTCGGCACTTACTCGACGATCTTTATTGCTGCACCGCTTTACTCGCACATGCGCGAGGGTGAGGCCAAGTTCCGCAAGGCAGCCGAAAAGGTAGCTGCGAACGCCTAAGGCTGGATACGGCGAAGACTCGACATGACCGACCAGACTCCAACTGGAAGCATCGCGTCCCTAACGTCGCGATTACTCCAGCGAGTTTGGCGAACGGGTCCTTACGCCAACGAGCTCTCCGAGATCATTAGGGTTTGCAAGTCGAACCACCCTAAGGCCGACGTGTCTATCATCGAGCGTGCCTTCGATGCGGCCGAACGAGCGCACCGGGGACAGAACCGCAAGAGCGGCGAGCCCTACATAACCCATCCGCTCGCGGTGACGCAGATCCTCGCCGAGTTGGGTATCGGAGCCACCACTCTTGCGGCTGCACTGTTGCATGACACGGTAGAAGACACTGATTACTCACTAGAACACCTGCGCAAGGATTTCGGCGACGAAGTGGCCATGCTGGTAGACGGTGTAACCAAGTTGGACAAGGTCAAGTTCGGTGCGGATACTCAGGCCGAAACCGTGCGCAAAATGGTCGTCGCCATGTCTAAAGACATCCGTGTTCTGGTTATCAAGCTGGCTGACCGATTGCACAACGCTCGAACCTGGCAGTTTGTGCCGGCAGAGTCCGCCAGAAGAAAAGCTCAAGAGACCCTTGAGATCTACGCACCGCTCGCAAATCGGCTGGGAATCAATACGCTCAAGTGGGAACTCGAGGATCTCTCATTCGGTGTTCTTTATCCAAAGGTCTACGAGGAAATCGTGAACCTCGTCAAACAGAGAACTCCCAAGCGCGCCGAATACATAGAACAGGTTATTCAGGCGATTGAAGGTGATCTGGTCGAGAACCGAATCAAAGGTAAGGTCGATGGTCGACCGAAGCAGTACTACAGCATTTACCAGAAGATGGTTGTTCGAGGGCGCGAATTTGACGACATCTACGACCTCGTCGGCATCCGCGTTCTAGTGCCTACGGTTCGCGACTGCTACGCAATTCTAGGTGCTGTGCATGCGCGATGGAATCCGGTGCCGGGTCGCTTCAAGGATTACATCGCGATGCCGAAGTTCAATCTCTACCAGTCGCTTCACACGACTGTGATCGGCCCACAGGGCAGGCCCGTCGAGATTCAAATTCGAACCCACGAAATGCATCAGCGAGCTGAGTATGGTGTAGCGGCGCATTGGAAATACAAGGAGCTAGCGGGCAAGTCGCAGGAGCGCACCGAGGACGATCTCGCTTGGCTCAAGCACCTCAGCGATTGGCAGGCAGAGACACAGGACCCTTCGGAGTTCCTGGATTCGCTCCGGTTCGAAATCGGCGCGAAAGAGGTATACGTCTTCACCCCTAAGGGCAAGGTAATCGGCCTCGCGATGGGAGCCACTCCGGTCGATTTCGCCTATGCGGTACACACCGATGTCGGACACCGCACGATGGGCGCCAAGGTTAACGGAAGACTCGTCCCACTTGAAACGAAACTGAACTCGGGCGATGTCGTCGAAATCTTCACGTCTAAGTCACCCGAGGCTGGCCCGAGCCAAGACTGGTTGAACTTCGTCGTCTCACCTAGAGCTCGCGCAAAGATCAAGCAGTGGTTTAGCGCAGAACGACGTGAAGACGCAATTGAATCCGGCAAGGAGGCAATTGCCAAGTACCTACGCAAGCAGAACCTACCGCTTCAGAAACTAATGACGGGTGATGCGTTTGCGAAACTGGCGGCCGAACTCAAGTACTCAGATGTTTCGGCACTCTATGCTGCAGTGGGCGAGGGGCATGTATCGGCTCAATCGATTGTCGAGAAACTAACCGGCGCTGTCACAGCGGATGAGGATTTCGAATCCGAGGTCTTTACCCTTCCGGTTAGACCTAAGTCAGCAAAGCGATCCTCTGACACAAATTCGGGCGTTCTGGTTCGTGGCGATGATGATGTCATGGTCAAACTCGCTCGTTGTTGCACACCGGTGCCAGGCGACTCGATCATGGGTTTCGTGACACGCGGTTCAGGAGTGTCGGTTCACCGTTCGGACTGCCGTAACGTTGCCGAGCTTCAAGCCCAGCCAGAGCGGATCATGGATGTCTCTTGGGCCCCGACCACTAAATCAATTTACCTGGTGCAAATCCAGATTGAGGCTTTGGATCGTTCAGGCCTTCTGTCTGATGTGACCAGAGTGCTCTCAGAACATCACGTGAATATTCTTAGCGCTTCAGTTAGTACTCGAAGCGATCGGGTTGCGCTGTCGCGCTTCGTCTTCGAAATGGGGGACCCGTCTATGCTCGATCACCTACTCAACGCCGTGAGACGCATCGAGGCTGTTTACGACGTTTATCGCGTGAGTAATACCTAGTTAGCTTGCAGACACAACTGCGAGCCAAGCCTTGCGGGCTTCCAGAGCAGCCTTGGCCTCATCGATTTTCTTCGAGTTCCTTGATGCTTCAGCGGCCTTCAATTCAACTTCGAGCTTCGCAATCGAATCCTTGATCTGATTCGCAACTGACTCATTTCGCGCTATTACCGCAGGGTCAGACTTACGCCACTGCTCGGCTTCTACTGCTTTGACGCGGTTCTCGATCGCGCGCAGTCTATCCTCGACCTCGCGAACCTTCTCGCGAGGAACCTTGCCGGCTTTCTCCCAGCGCGCTGAAATCTCGCGCAGCTGGTCCTTGGCCTTGGCTAGGTCTTTCTCTGGGTCGATGCTCTTTGCTTCGTCGAGGAGCGCCAACTTGACTTTGAGGTTCGCTTCGTACTCAACGTTTTCGACCGCAATCTGTTCCGACTTGGCCGCATAGATTGCGTCACCCGCCGCCTTCAGTCGAGCCCAAAGTGCGTCGTCCGACTTGCCGGGAGTGCGACCTGCAGCCTTCCACTCGTCGATTAGTTTCTTGTATTCGACGACCGCACTTGCACCCTGTTCGACGAGCTTCTCAGCACGTTCAACGATGTCGTTCTTGCGAGCGCGAGCCTGCTTATTGCTCGCATCAAGGGTTGCGAAGTACGCGCGCTTGCCAGACTCGAACTTGGTGCGCGCCGATGAGAAACGCTTCCAGATTAGATCTGCTTCTGCGCGGTTTACCTTTGGACCGGATTTTTGCAGTTCTTGCCACTGCTCGAAAAGCTTCGCTAGCTCTGCGCTTGAAGCCTTCCAGTTCGTCTTTGCTGAATCCTGCCCGGCGATGCGTTCCGCTGCTGCTGCAATCGATTCACGAGCCGCCAACGCCTGCGCCTTGCTCTCTTTTGAGGCTTCCTGCCTGCTCTGCTCGAGCTCCTCAACCTGGGGGAGGAGGTTGCTCAATCGCGAGCGAAGAGTTACAAGGTCGCCGACTGCCTTAGGCTCCTCAAGTTCCTTGGTGAGCTTGGCAACCACCTGCTTGAGGTTGTGGCTGTCAACCTTATTCTTGACGCGCTGCTCAAGGATGCGTACCTGCGCCTCGAGATCGGCAAACTTGCGGGTGAAGTACGCCAACGCCTCTTCAGGAGAAACGTTTGGGTACTGTCCGACCTTGCGCTCTACTCCGGCGTCCGTAACGTAGACATTGTTTTCGCCGTCGACACGGCCGAAGGATGCTGCTGCAGACACTTAGGTCTCCTGATTCGCTTGCTGTTGATAGGTCTCTAGTTTACGGAAATGCCCTTGATGACGGTCGCAATCTTTGGCTGACCGTCGCCGTTAGCGGAGCTAGTTCCCGCGGAGATGATGTTTTGGATGCTATCCAAGCCACCTACTTCACCAAACACTGTGTAACCGCCGACAGCGTCACTTGGGATCGTGGAGTCGGCATAAACAATGAAGAACTGGCTACCCATGCTGGATGCGTTGCCGCCCTGACGAGCCATCGCCAGATAACCCTTCTTGTACAGGTCGTCCGCTGGAGCATTTTCGATTGGGCCGAAACTGTAGCCTGGACCACCGGTGCCATCACCCTTGGGGTCGCCGCACTGCAGCACGAAGATCCCGGCGGTGGTCAGTCGGTGACATGAGACACCGTTAAAGAACCCCTTCTGGGTGAGGCTGACGAAGCTTGCAACAGCTTGTGGGGCTCGGTCTCCGTAAAGGGTTACTGGAAGAGTCGCGTCATTGATTTGAATGTTGCCCTTCCAGGTGCGCCCTTCGGCGAGCGATTTGTCAGGAACTGGGCCGGTGTTGTTCGCCTGCTCTTGGCCTGAAGTCGACTGGGTTGGGCTAGGCGAAGCTGAGTCTTGGCTTGGTTTCGCTCCGACCGTGGCGAACTGCAGGCCGACGGCTACGGCGGCCGAAACAACAATCGCGGCCAGAGCAACCTTCAAATCAAAACCTTTTCGATTTGCCGCAGCCTCGCGTTTTGCTTGTTCCTCTTGGTAGCTAGCCATTCTCTTCGCGGCGGTTGAGTAAAGGTTTTGTTGCTTTTTCTTGGAAGTCATGATCCTCTGGCCTATCTCGAGCAAACCCTAACCATTCTATTTGAAGGCTCAACTTGCCTTGGCGTTGTTCTCGCCATACCGTTGACGCATGGCGGATGTTCTCAGTGTGTTGCATGCAACTTCGCCGTTGGCTAACCGGATGCGACCCGCATCCCTTTCGGAGTTTCTGGGCTCATCGCTCTCTAAACGCAGCGATCTCAGCAAACTGTTTCGAGCCGAGTTTCAGGGCAATTTGCCCTCGTTGATTCTCGTTGGACCGCCTGGATCTGGCAAAACCTCATTGGCCAAACTGCTTGCCGCGATGAGTGGAAGACCGCAACACGAGCTCAGTGCAGTGACATCCGGCGTCAGAGACGTTCGCGAGGTTCTCGAAACCGCTGAGCGCTACCTGAACACCTACGGCGTCCAATCGATCTTGTTCATCGACGAGATCCACAGGTTCTCCAAGAGTCAACAGGATTCCCTGCTTGCGGCAATCGAGCGAGGATTCGTCTGCCTAATCGCGGCAACCACCGAGAATCCGTCCATCTCGCTTAACCCAGCACTCATCAGCCGCACTCAGGTACTGCAACTTGATCCGCTGTCTGCGTCCGACCTGCGAGAGCTTCTCAGCGGGGCAGTTTCCAGCGAGCGCGGATTAGTCGGACTAGTGTCGGCGTCAGACGAGGTGTTGGATGCCATAGTGTCGGCCGCTCTGGGCGATGCGCGAGCCTGCCTGGGCATCCTCGAAGCTGCCGCGCTCGACGTGTTAACCTCGGTCTCTCGAGATCCCGAAGCGACCATCCAGCAAGTGGCGACACCGCTCTCGATGGATGCGATTGAGCGTGCGTCTCAGGCAATTCGGCGTAAATATGACGCCTCTGGGGACTCGCACTATGACACCATCTCGGCCTTCATCAAGTCAATCCGGGGGAGTGACGCTGATGCCGCCGTGTATTGGCTGGCGAAGATGCTCGATGGTGGTGAGGATCCGCGTTTTATCGCGAGAAGGTTGTTGATTCTTGCCTCAGAAGACATTGGTCTTGCAGACAACCAGGCTCTCGTGCTCGCGAATACCGCGGTCACTGCCGCGAATCAACTCGGCATGCCAGAAGTGCGTATACCACTGGCGCACGTGACCATTTACATGGCTCTCGCTCCGAAATCCAACACGGCGTACCTCGCGGTGAATGAGGCGCTTCGACTGATCAGGAGTGGCGCGAACGCGCGTGTGCCAGAACATCTCAAGAACCTTGACTCACTAGATCCGGAGGTGCGGGCTAGGGTCGAGAAGTATCTTTACCCGCATGACTACCGACCACCAATCGTTCAGCAGAGTTATTTGCCCGACGAACTTTCAAGTGTTCGACTCTACGAACCCAAGGATTCCGGCGCCGAGTCCGGGTTGATCGAGCTGACCGAGAAACTTCGCAAAGCGCTAGGCAAGTGATCCCAGCCCCGATTCTTTACGGGTCTCGATTCTTTACCAAACAACATCGAGCGGGTAGACTGTTCAGGTTGCCGACTGGAGATCAGATCGCGGCTGATTACTGATCTCGACGGTGCGACCATCTAATAGCCGGATGGTCCGTGGCAAAAGATGCTTCTCTCAGCATCGATTTGTGAACAGAAATCGCTATATCGGTCGCAGGACCGGCATGAAAGGAAAACGTGTCAAAGACCACACGTACCCGCAGCAAGACTCGCTTGTCGCGCTCGCTCGGGCTAGCACTAACCCCTAAGGCCGCCAAATACCTAGAGAAGCGTCCATACGCTCCAGGTCAGCACGGTCGCACCAAGAAGAAGGCAGACAGCGATTTTGCCGTTCGTCTGCGTGAGAAGCAGCGTCTTCGCGCCCAGTACGGCATTCGCGAGGCCCAGTTGCGCAAGACCTTCCAGGAGGCAAAGCGCACCGAGGGCTTGACCGGTGAGAACCTCGTTGAGCTACTCGAAATGCGCCTAGACGCACTCGTACTTCGCGCGGGATTCGCTCGCACGATCGCACAGGCACGCCAGATGGTCGTGCACCGCCACATCCTCGTAAACGGAGAGCGCGTTGACCGCCCTTCGTTCCGCGTCAAGCCAGGCTCGATGATTCACGTTCACGAAAAGAGCGAGAAGACTGAACCGTTCCAGGTTGCTGCGGCTGGTGGCCACGTTGACGTTCTGCCAGCAGTCCCTGGCTACCTGGAAGTTCAGCTCGACAAGCTACAGGCAACTCTGGTACGTCGTCCAAAGCGTGCAGAGGTTCCTGTTACCTGTGAAGTTCAGCTCGTAGTTGAGTACTACGCAGCGCGATAATCAACCGTTGGTATAGGAGTTCAGATGAGCGGCGGCGACGTAGCGGCAATAATCGCAGCGATTGGCTTTGTGGTGCTGGTGCTCTTTTTGGGCGTTCCGCTCATGAAGCTAGGCCGTGTGCTCGACGAGACGCGAAATTCAATTCGCGACTTGAACGAAAGCACGGGGCCGCTGCTCTCTGAACTCACCGAAACGGTTACTCAAACGAACAAGCAACTGGCGAAGGTCGATGTAATCACCGAGAACGTTGCTGAAGTCACCTCAAATGTCAACAGTCTGGTTGCAGTCTTCTCTGCTGCAGTGGGCTCTCCACTCGTCAAGATTGCCGGCTTGACGCAGGGAATTCGCGCGGCGATGAACGGCAAAGCGAAGAAGTAGGATCATGAAAAAGTTTTTCTGGCTCATCTCTGGCGTTGCCGCCGGGCTAGTAATCGCAAAGCAGATTCAAGACAATCCAAAAGCTCAGGCAGCCGTTGACGACGCCACTCAGCGCGCCAAGGAGTTCGGCGCCGCGATCGCCGAGGGTTTCAAAGAGCGTGAGGCAGAGCTCGTCGCTACCGCGCCGACCGCCAAGGCAGCTGCCAAAGTTCCTGCTAAGAGTTCGCCAAAGTCTGCTTCAAAGCCAGGCGCCAAGAAGCCTGCCGCGAACGCGGTCGAAAAGACTCCGGCTTCGAAGAAGTCAGTTGCTAAGAAGGCCACCGCGCCCAAGACAGCCGCAGCCAAGAAGATCTCTAGCAACAAGTAATGCGCACCGCGGAAATTCGCCAGCGCTGGCTGGATTTTTTTGAATCTAAAGGTCACACCGTAGTTCCCTCTGCGAGCTTGATCAGTCAAGACCCATCCCTGCTATTCACCGTGGCCGGCATGGTCCCCTTCATTCCGTACATGTCAGGTACCGTTCCTGCACCGTATCCGCGCGCTACCAGCGTTCAGAAGTGTGTCCGCACCCTCGACATCGAAGAGGTCGGCAAGACCACTCGCCATGGCACGTTCTTCCAGATGAACGGAAACTTCTCTTTCGGCGACTACTTCAAGGCCGAGGCCATCGAGTATGCCTGGGAGTTTCTGACGACTCCGCAGAACTCAGGTGGATTGGGCTTTGACCCCGAACTGCTGTGGGTAACCGTCTATCAAGACGACGAAGAGTCAATCGAGCTCTGGCGCAAGACCGCTGGCATCCCGCTTGAGCGCATCCAGCGTCGCGGCATGAAGGACAACTACTGGTCAACCGGTCAACCCGGTCCAGCAGGCCCCTGTTCAGAGATCTACTACGACCGCGGCCCGGCCTACGGTCGCGAGGGCGGCCCCGAAGCGGATGAAGACCGCTACATCGAGATTTGGAACCTCGTATTCATGCAATACGAGCGTGGCCAGGGAACCGGCAAAGACAACTTTGAGATCTTGGGTGAACTACCAAAGAAGAACATCGATACCGGCATGGGGCTCGAACGTGTCGCTTTCCTCATGCAGGGAGTCGAAAACCTCTACGAGATTGATCAGGTTCGACCTGTGCTTGACCTCGCTGCCAAGATTTCTGGCAAGACCTACGGCGCGAGCACTGAGGATGACGTCCGACTACGAGTGGTTGCAGACCACGTCAGATCAGCCCTCATGTTGATTGGCGACGGAGTTACCCCGAGCAACGATGGCCGCGGCTACGTCCTCAGAAGGCTGCTCCGCCGCACTGTTCGCTCAATGCGACTCCTCGGCGTAGAACGTCCTGTTTTTGCTGAACTCTTCAGGGTATCCAAGGATGCGATGAAGGAGTCCTATCCAGAGCTAGAAACCGACTTTGAACGCATCCTTAGAACAGCGACAGCTGAAGAGGAGACCTTCCTGCGCACTTTGGTGAGCGGAACCTCGGTGCTGCAGGACGCTATCTCGCAGGCAAAGGCTGCCGGCAAGGATCGTCTTGGTGGCGAATCAGTATTCATGCTGCACGACACCTACGGTTTTCCAATCGACCTGACTCTTGAGGTAGCTGAAGAGAATGGCCTTTCAGTCGATCGCGATGGCTTCACCGCACTTATGGCCGAGCAGAAAGCCCGCGCTAAGCAAGATGCGCGCGAGAAGAAACTGGGCGGAGTTGACCTCTCGGTCTATTCTTCGGTTCGAGCGTTGGGTGAAACAAAGTTCACCGGTTACCAGGAGCTGGAGACCTCGGCCCGCGTAGTCGGAATTCTCGCCGATGGCGCGCTAGCAAAGTCGGCAACCAGTGGAACTGTGGTTGAAATCGTTCTTGACGAAACCTCTTTCTACGCTGAATCCGGCGGCCAGGACTCAGATGCCGGTCGAATCATCGGAAACGGGTTCCGTGCTCAGGTGCTAGATGTTCAAAAGCCAGTCAAAGGCTTAATCACCCACAAGGTTTTGGTTGAGCAGGGTGAGATTGCAACGGGCGACTCGGTCACGACGGTTGTCGACCGAGAGTGGCGTCTCGGTGCTTGTCAGGCGCATTCTGCGACTCACGTAGTGCACGCGGCGCTTCGAGAAGTGCTAGGCCCTACTGCCCTCCAGAGCGGGTCATACAACAAGCCGGGTTACATGCGTCTCGACTACTCGTGGTCGCAAGCTCTAAGCGAAGCCACACGATCAGAAATCGAAGAAGTATCGAATCTAGCGATTCGCAATGACTTAGCCGTGTCTGCCCAATATCTGCCTCTCGCAGAAGCGAAAGAATGGGGTGCAGTTGCCCTATTCGGCGAGACCTATGACGAGGATGTTCGAGTCATTCAGATCGGTGGCCCATGGTCTCGCGAACTCTGCGGCGGAACTCACGTGTCGCGTTCAAGTCAGATTGGCCTCGTGTCTCTGATTGGAGACAGCTCCGTGGGTTCAGGCTCGAGGCGAATCGAGGCTCTAGTGGGCATCGACGCCTTCAGAGCATTGGCTACTGAGCGAGCACTGGTCACACGACTTTCTGATGCATTCAAGTCGCCAAAGGAGCAGCTCGAGTCGCGAATCATGGCAACCGTTGAAGAACTAAAGGTTGCGCAGAAGAAGCTGGCGAGCCTTCAGCAGTCAAGTCTCGCTCTCGAGATCCCGAAGTTTGTCGAATCAGCGATTGAAACCGGCCGCGGTCGAGTTGCCACGGTTACCCTGGGTGAGTTTGACTCTGCAGACGCGGTTCGGTCATTAACCACCGAATTGCGCGCTGCGCTAGGGCAAAACGGAATCGCCTGCGTCTTTGCGACCGTTTCTGCAAAGCCAGTGGTTATCGCAGCAGTCGGATCCGAGGCCATCGCCAACGGTGCCAAGGCTGGGTCTCTGGTTCGAGAGGCTAGCGCCGTTCTCGGTGGTGGCGGTGGCGGAAAAGATGACATCGCACAGGGCGGCGGCACCGACGCCGGCAAGATCCCAGCCGCTATCACTGCGATTATGAAAAGCCTCGAATAGTCAATAGTGAACGGCTCAAAGGGCGCTCTCGCATTCGATCCAGGGCAAGCTCGCGTTGGCTTGGCCAAAAGTGATTCGAACAGAAGCTTTTGCTTCGAAGTCGCTTCTCTTGATCGGGATGATTTCAGTGACGCCTTGAAGATTCCCGTTGCGGTTGCCCGTGCACTTTCGGTCGAAATTCATGAACTGACCGAACGTTACGACGTCGCTTACGTTGGATTTCCAATTTCACTAACCGGAGCTTTCACCAAATCCACGCACCAAGCTATTGAATTTGCGAAGATCGTCGAGTCGTCCACGGGTCTACCTGTTCGCTTAGTCGACGAGAGATTGACCACCAGTGCTGCCTCGGCGCGTCTCAGGCAAGCCGGAAAAACGGCAAAGACTCAACGCGGCATCATCGATTCAATCGCTGCGCTGATTATTCTTGAGCAAGCACTTGAACTCGAGCGGCGAGGCCCTGGGCCCGCAGGTGTAACTATCGAGGAGGCAGAGGCTCATGGCTAGTTCCAAGTTCGTTCGGCGTCGCCTCATCGCATTGGCCGCGGTTCTCGCGATCGTTGGCTCCGTTGGATTCACCCTTCGCTCAGAGATTCGCAGCGCGATTGAGGCCCTCGCGGGAAACGACTTCGCGGGTACAAACTCGAGCCAGGTAAGTTTCGTGGTTGAAGAGGGTCAGGTCGGCTCTGAGGTTATCGAGAACCTGGTTTCGCAGGGAATTGTCAAAGATTACAGACTGACGCTACGTTTGGCGGAGGAGCAGGGCACAACCTTTTTCCCGGGGACCTATCCGCTCAAGCTCGAGATGAAATCGCTGGATGCGCTGCGAATTCTGGGCAACCACGCAAACGCCATAGTTAATCGCGTGACTATTCGCGAGGGTCTGCGATTGACGGGGGTCTTTGAGAAACTCTCTGAGGCGACAGGCATCCCTGTGAAGGAGTTTGAGCTCGCAGCAAAAGATCTATCAAGATACCAAGTGGGCAAGGGTGCTCCGAGCCTGGAGGGTTACCTGTTTCCGGCCACCTACAGCTTCGAACCTGACGCAACACCGGTCGAGATTCTCACTCGGATGAATGAACGAATGGTCGACGAACTATCTGGCTTTGGTGTTCCACAATCCGACTGGCATCGACTACTTACGCTCGCATCGATGGTTCAATCCGAGGCTCGTCTCGAAGCAGACTTCTACAAGGTCTCGAGAACCTTCCTGAATCGAATCGATGTGGGAATGAAACTTCAGTCGGATGCGACGGTGAACTACGGTGCGAATCGCAAGACCTTCCAATCCACTGCCGAAGATCGTGCTGATTCAAACCTTTACAACACCTATTTCCATGTTGGACTGCCCATTGGCCCTATCTCTGCTCCGGGGCGTGTAGCCATTGACGCCGCACTTAACCCCGCCAAAGGAGACTGGCTTTACTTCTGCACGGTCAACTTGGCAACGGGTGAAACACGCTTTAGCAACACCTATGCCGAGCATCAGGTAGCGGTTCGTGAATGGCGCGCTTGGATGAAGGAAAACCCTGGCTATGAGTAAGCAATTTCTTGTCGTCGGCGACCCAGTAGACCACTCAAAGTCTCCGGCGATTCATCGCGCCGCGTACAACGTTCTGGGCCTCGATTGGACCTATGGTCGGCTCCAAGTAGCAAAGAATGACCTTCGCCAGGTTCTCGACAACGCTCCAGAGCAGCTGTCGGGCTTCTCGGTAACGATGCCGCTCAAAGAAGAGGCAGCGCGAAGTGTGCAATCTATGGATGAGTTTTCGCGAGCGACTGGAGCCGTGAACACTATCCTCAGGTCTCCGAGCGGATGGGCTGGTTACAACACAGATGTTTTTGGTGTTGTGATGGCAATTCGCGAATCTGTGCCAGCAGGCCGTGCAGTAATTGGGCTAATCGGATCTGGGGCAACTGCAAAGAGCTCGGTGGCCGCACTAAAGCTAATTAACCCGAAGGCTCGCGTGATTGTTTTCGCGCGTTCGACAGCCAGTTATGAAAATCTTCGCGATTTCGCCAAGTCACTCGAAATCAAGGTTTCGCGCAAACGGAGTCTCCGATCGCTGGTTCGAAAGGCTCACCTGACCATTTCGACACTGCCTTCTGGGGCCTTAGATGAACATCTAGAGCGATCAGGGCAACGACTGTCAGCGGTTATCAAAGGTCCATTGTTTGATGTCGCATACAACCCTTGGCCGAGCGCTGCGGCGAAGCTGTGGTTGGCAAACGGCCAGCCTGTTGTCTCGGGAATCGAAATGCTGATTTGGCAGGCGGTAGCTCAGATTCGACTATTCCTGAACGGTGATCCGAATCAGGAATTGAGCAACGAAGTTGCGGTGGTCGAGGCCATGCGCCACGCGGCTGAGTAACTGTGGCAATATTGGGGGATGTTGCGTTGGCTTACCGCTGGAGAATCCCACGGCCCTGAATTAACCGCCATCCTTGAGGGTCTACCCTCGGGTGTTCCAGTTACGAGCGCGATAATCTCATCCGCTCTTGAACGTCGTCGACTCGGTTACGGTCGCGGTGCTCGAATGAAATTTGAGCAGGACGCTGTCGAACTCACCGGCGGTGTTCGTCACGGTTTCACCATGGGCGGACCAGTCTGCGTTTCCGTAGGCAACTCAGAATGGCCGAAATGGCAGGACGTAATGTCGGCCGACCCTGTCTCGGCCGAGAAGTTGACTGGTGCAAGGGCTGAAGCGCTAACCAGACCGAGACCAGGCCACGCGGATTTCACGGGGATGCAGAAGTACGGCTTTCTGGACTCTCGCCCTGTGCTAGAGCGTGCGAGCGCCAGAGAGACCGCTGCGCGCGTTGCACTGGGCGCAGTGGCGTCGAGCTTTCTCGGTGAGCTCGGTATCCGCGTCGTCTCGCACACGGTTGCTCTGGGAACTGTTCAGGTTCCAGCGGACGCCTCTCTTCCTGCATGGGATGACGTTGCGGCTCTTGACGCCGATCCGCTTAGGTGCTTTGACTCGGCGACCTCGCTAGCCATGGTCGCAGAAGTGGATGCTTGCCACAAAGATGGCGACACACTCGGCGGAGTGGTTGAAGTGCTCGTTTATGGGCTTCCACCGGGATTGGGCTCGTTTGTGCATTGGGATCGCCGTCTTGATGCCCAACTCGCAGCTGCGTTGATGGGAATCCAGGCGATCAAGGGCGTTGAGGTTGGTGACGGATTCGAAACCACGCGCCGACGGGGATCAGCCGCACATGACGAAATCGTACGTGCGAACGGCGTGGTCGAACGGGTAACCGGTCGCGCCGGCGGTATCGAGGGTGGAATGAGTAACGGCGAAGTATTGCGCGTTAGGGCCGGCATGAAGCCGATTTCGACCGTTCCTAAAGCCCTGCAAACGATCGACGTTGCGTCCGGCGAATCGGCGAAGGCCCACCACCAACGCTCTGATGTGTGCGCTGTCCCAGCAGCCGGCGTGGTTGCAGAGGCTATGGTTGCGCTCGTAATCGCAAACTCGGTGCTGGAGAAGTTCGGTGGCGATTCAGTCGTCGAAACCAAGCGAAACCTCGAGTCGTTCCTTAGCAGCATCCCAGACGTGCTCAAATCAACTGGAGTCTGATGTTACCCGCTCAACAGCCTGTGCCCGAAAGTTCTTATCGAGGTCAGGGGAGTGTCGTTCTAATCGGGCCGATGGGCGTGGGTAAGACCACCATCGGAAAGAAGCTTGCTCGTTCTCTCGGACTCCCATTCATCGACACCGACGCGCGAATCGTGGCGCAACACGGGGCCGTAACCGAAATCTTCGAGAAGCACGGTGAGAGCCACTTCCGGAATCTAGAGACCGAAGCGCTGCGCGAAGCCCTTACTAAACCAGCGGTCGTCGCAACGGGTGGTGGCCTTGTTCTGCGGCATGAGAATCAGGAATTACTCGCTGGACAAACCGTTATTTATCTCTCGACAGATGGACGCCACATGGCCAACCGACTGATGCAGGGAAAACGGCCGTTGCTAAAGAACGGCATGTCCGATTGGCGTCGCATCTACGAGGAGCGCAAGCCGATTTACGAGCGCTTGGCGAACTTCGAGATCGATGCAGGCGCCCAGTCTCTTGCCCAATGTGTGCAAGAAATTCGAGGAAAGTTGGGTCTAAATGACTGAACCGTTCAAGATACAAGTGTCAGGCGATTCAAGTTACGGGATAACCGTCGGTCGCTTCCTGCTAAATCAGGTGGCCGAGAGCTTAGGTGGAGCTGTCAAAAAAGTCTTGATTATCCACCCCGTAGCTTTGAGCGCGAGCGCAGAGTTGCTGAGAGAGAGCCTCCTGGACTCGGGTTATGAGGCACTCCTGGCTGGTGTTCCAGACAGCGAAGAGGCCAAACACGTGCAGGTTGCTGCGTTCTGCTGGCAGATTCTTGGACAGGCGGATTTCACGCGCAGCGATGCTGTCATCGGATTCGGGGGAGGCTCCACAACCGACCTCGCTGGTTTCGTTGCGTCGACCTGGCTTCGGGGTGTTCGACTGGTCCAGGTGCCGACAACACTGCTCGGCATGGTCGACGCGGCTATCGGCGGAAAAACCGGAATCAACACCGTCGAAGGAAAGAACCTGGTCGGAACTTTCTACGCACCCTCAGCCGTTATCTGTGACCTCGAGACCCTGCGAACTCTCCCGCGGAACGAGATCCTCGCCGGCTTCGGCGAGGTAGCGAAGTACGGCTTCATTGATGATGTACGCATCCTCGACCTAATCGAACAGGATGTCGCTTCAGCAACTGACCCGTCAAGCGACATGTTCGAGGAGCTAGTTCAGCGGTGCGTCAAGATAAAGGCGCGTGTGGTCTCAGAGGACTTCAAAGAGTCAGGTTTGAGAGAGATCCTCAACTACGGTCACACGCTCGGACACGCAATCGAGCATGCTGAGCGCTATAAGTGGAGGCACGGGGCGGCCATCGCAATCGGCATGGTCTTTGTTGCCGAACTGGCGAGAATAGCCGGACGCCTTTCAGACGCAGATGTCGAGCGCCACCGACGCGTATTCGGGTTGCTCGGTTTGCCAACGACCTACTCGGCGCACAAGTGGCAGAGCCTTCTCGAGACCATGCAGCGTGATAAGAAATCCCGCGGCGGAAACCTAAGGTTCATCGTGCTTGACGCCATTGGAAAGCCCACGGTGCTTACTGCGCCAACCAACGAAATGCTGTTCACCGCGTATCAAGAGATTGCAGAGCACTAACCTATGAACATGCGCAAGGTGTATTGCCTCAACGGACCAAACCTAAACCGACTTGGTAGCCGTGAGCCAGAAGTTTACGGTTCGATGAATCTAGATGCTCTCTCGACCGAAACTATCGCTCTGGGCTCCGAATTGGGTCTCGATGTCGATTTCCGCCAGACCAACAGCGAGGGCGAGCTCATCTCGTGGCTACATGAGGCGGCCGATGTTAAGGCCGATGTGATCCTGAACCCTGCCGCGTTTACTCACTACAGCTACGCGATTCGAGATGCCGCGGTGCTCATCCCGAAGAGTGGTCTGAAGCTGATCGAGGTTCACATCTCGAATCCGCACACTCGTGAGCTGTTTCGCCACAACTCAGTGATATCCGAGATCGCGACAGGCGTAATCGCTGGCTTCGGCAGCGAGTCCTACGCGCTCGCGCTTAGAGCCCTCGCCTCCAATTGAACTGAGCGCACAAGACTAGACTGTTACAGGCTCTGAGCCTCCAATAACCGGTTGGAACAAAAACTGGCGATTTTCAAAAGAAGAATAGGTGTTTCATGGCAACCAGCAATGATCTCAAGAACGGCATGGTTCTCAACATCGATGGCCAACTGTGGTCTGTTGTTGAGTTTCAGCACGTCAAGCCGGGCAAGGGTCCAGCATTCGTGCGCACCAAGCTCAAGAACGTGCTCAGCGGAAAGGTCGTCGACAAGACCTTCAACGCCGGCGTAAAAGTAGAGACCGCAAACGTCGACAAGCGGGACATGACTTACCTCTACAACGACGGCACTGGATTCGTGTTCATGGATAAAGACAACTACGACCAGTTCACCCTCAGTCCAGAATTGGCTGAAGAGGCCGCGCAGTTCCTGCTTGAAAACCAGGATGCTGTTGTGGCCCTGCATGAGGGAAACCCAATCTATGTTGAATTGCCTGCGTCGGTAGTGCTCGAGGTCACCTACACCGAGCCGGGCCTTCAGGGAGACCGTTCAACCGGTGGAACTAAGCCCGCAACCCTCGAGACTGGTCTGCAAATCCAGGTTCCTCTGTTCCTCGAGACTGGCACCAAGGTCAAGGTCGACACCCGTACCCGTGACTACCTTGGCCGAATCAACGACTAATTGAGCGCGCGAACAAAAGCTCGAAAAAGAGCTATCGATGCCATCTACGCTGCTGACCTGCGCAAGGTGTCGCCCATCGAGTTGCTCGCGGTAACTGAGGAACTAGCGGCCGATCGCCAGAATCAGGAGCCGCAGTTCAGTTACGCCAGGCAGATTATTGAAGGCGTCGTGGCGCATCACGATGAGATCGACGATCTCTTGGAGACCTACTCGCAGGGTTGGGCGCTAGAAAGAATGCCGAATGTCGACCGGGCGATTCTTCGCGTCGGAGTCTGGGAGATTCTTTACGGCGAAGAGACCCCGGACGCGGTTGCAATTGCTGAGGCTGTCTCGGTTGCCAAAGAGCTGTCAACAGATGACTCCGGTGCTTTCATCAACGGGCTACTTGGACGAATTTCGGCTACTAAGACGGCCAAGTGATTCCAAACTGATAGGCTCTAGTTAGCCAAATCCTTTAAAGACCGTCCAGAGAGGCGGAGAAGGAGCGAGCGTGGAGCCACGCGTAGTTCTATCGAGCGCAGACATCGATCGCGCCACGACGCGTATTGCTCATCAAATCATCGAATCCAATCGTGGCTGCAAGAATCTTGTGCTGCTTGGGATTCCGACTCGGGGCATCATCCTCGCCAACCGAATTGCTCGGGCTATCCACAGGCACTATCCGGAATTCGAACCAGAAACTTCTGTCGGGCGACTTGACATCACGCTTTATCGCGACGACCTAGGCAGCAAGCCGGCGAGAACCATCACCGAAACCAACTTGCCCGAATCGGGTATCGATGGAAAAACCGTTGTGTTGATCGACGATGTTTTGTTTTCTGGCAGAACGATCAGGGCAGCTCTCGACGCTCTAAACGACTATGGTCGACCTCGCTTCGTGAAGTTGGCAGTGCTCATTGACCGTGGTCACAGGGAACTTCCCATCCGAGCAGACTTTGTTGGCAAAAACCTTCCCACCAGTCTCGAGGAGCGCATCAATGTTGAACTCACCGAGAGTGACGCTGGCGATCAGGTGGTGATCGTATGAAGCACCTCATCTCTGCGGCTGATTTGAATCTCGACAGGGCACTTCAACTGCTCGATACCGCCGAGGGCTTTGCGGCCATCAACGACCGGGAGTACAAGAAAACTCCGGCTCTTCGCGGCAAAACGCTCGTGAACCTATTCTTCGAGGACTCGACCCGCACAAGGATTTCGTTTGAAGTTGCAGCGAAACGACTCTCGGCAGATGTAATCAACTTCAGCGCGAAGGGGTCAAGTGTATCCAAGGGAGAAAGCCTAAAGGACACCGCTCAGGTACTTGAGGCTATGGGTGCCGATGCACTCATAATGCGCCATCACGCGAGCGGAGCTGCGCAGCGCTTGGCTCACTCGGGATGGACCTCGGCACATGTCATCAACGCGGGGGATGGAAAGCACGAACACCCGACCCAGGCGCTCCTTGACGCATACACGATTCGAAAGCGTATTCACGGCAAGGCGTCGGTTGGACAGCACCTCAGTGGCCTAAAGGTTCTGATCGTGGGCGACATCCTCCACTCGCGTGTAGCCCGGTCAAACTCGTATCTACTGAAGACGCTCGGAGCCGAAGTTCGATTCTGTGCACCGCAAACGCTGCTCCCAATCTCTGGTTCGCATGCTGGCAAGACCTACACCGACCTAGACGAAGCCATCGAGGATTTCCAGCCGGATGTAGCCATGATGCTCCGGGTTCAGCTGGAACGCATGTCATCGTCCTTCTTTCCAAGCCCTCAGGAGTACAGCTCAATTTGGGGCATGTCGATGGAAAGGCTTGCCCGACTTCCTGAGCGGGCATTCGTTATGCACCCTGGGCCGATGAACCGTGGTCTCGAAATCGCATCCGCGGTCGCGGACTCTGATCGGAGCACGGCTCTTGAACAAGTCAGCAACGGCATCTCATGCCGAATGAGTGTTTTGTATCACCTATTGACCCAGGAGAGTGTCGGTTGAGCAGCCTAGTAATCAAGAACGCAACTCTTTCAAACGGCGATGTCAGAGACATCAAGATTGAAGGCGAAACCATCGTTGAAATCGGTGCGCCACTCGAAGGTGATCGCGTCATTGACGCATCCGGCCTGATTGCTCTCTGCGGATTCGTGGACTTGCACACCCACCTTCGTGAACCCGGACTAGAGGCAGCTGAAACTGTTCTGACCGGATCTAGAGCTGCTGCCGTGGGTGGCTATACCGCCGTGCATGCGATGGCAAACACAAATCCGGTGGCAGATTCAGCCGCAGTAGTCGAGCAGGTATACCGGCTAGGACAAGAGGCCGGATACGTGGATGTCTTTCCAATCGGCGCGGTTACGGTAGGTCTCAACGGTGAACGCCTGGCCGAACTTGGCACGATGGCTCGTTCAGCGGCAAAGGTCAGGGTTTTTAGCGACGACGGTAAGTGCGTAAGCGACCCCTTGCTAATGAAACGGGCAATGGAATACGTAAAGCAGTTTGATGGGATCATCGCGCAGCATGCGCAGGATCCTGCGCTAACTGTTGGGGCGCAGATGAACGAGGGCGAGGTCAGCTCCGAGCTAGGTCTGACGGGCTGGCCCGGAGTTGCCGAAGAATCAATTATTGCGAGGGATGTGTTGCTCGCTGAGTCGCTGGATGCGCGGCTGCACATCTGTCACCTATCAACCGCGAGATCGGTCGACATTGTTCGCTGGGCAAAACAACGCGGCGTGAAGGTTACTGCTGAGGTGACCCCGCACCACCTACTTCTAACCGATGAACTAGCTCGAACCTATGACCCGGTCTACAAAGTCAACCCGCCACTTCGAACTTCGGCCGATGTTGGCGCTCTGAGAGCAGCGCTAGCGGACGGAACAGTCGACATCATCGCAACCGATCACGCTCCGCACCCTAGCGAATCTAAGGAGTGCGAGTGGGATTCGGCAGCATTCGGAATGATTGGTCTAGAAACGGCCTTGTCAGTTGCTCAGCTCGCTCTCATTGAAAGCGGCGCCTCGAACTGGAAGCGGGTTGAAGAGGTCATGTCCATTGCGCCCGCGAGAATCGCCGGTGATAAGAATCATGGCTTGGGCATCACCGTCGGTGCCGCGGCGAACCTAACTCTCGTTGATCCGAAGGCCGAACGCGTGATTTCGAATCCAACAATGTCGAAGAGCTCAAACAACCCATACGTGGACCTCAGACTTCCTGGCCGGGTTGTGCATACCTTCTTGCGCGGAAAGCAAACGGTCAAAGACGCACGAATCTTGGAAGCGAGCTAGCCGGTAATGGAATTCGAACTAACTCAACTCAGCGGCGCACTCCTTGTTGCTGTCGCCGCTTTCTCCTACTTGGCGTTACGAGCCTGGCGCAACCACTCACTCGAGCAGAGTCGCACCCTTGGCGAGCTACCCGCGGAGGTCACGCACGCCGGTGGCAGCACCCAGCTCGATGGTTCGTACGTAGTGACCACCGTAAACAACGAACCTTTGAACCGAATCAAGGCCAGTGGGCTGGGGATGCGTGGCCGCGCTGAAATTCAGTATTCGCAGGCGGGTATTTCGATCTGGCGTACAGGCGAGCGCGCCTTGCACATCCCTGCATCGGATCTAATCGGTGTCGATCGTGCCACGGCGGTTATTGATCGCGCCGTTGAAGCGGGTGGACTTACCAGAGTTACCTGGAGAACATCATCCACGCTCCTCGACACCTACCTGCGGTTTGCTAGCGGTGCCGCGCAGAAGCAGTTTCAGGAATACTTTTCGACCATTACACCTAAGCAAAACCAAGGAGAAAACCAGTGACGATCGCGAAGCTTGTGCTCGAGGACGGTCGCGTCTTTGAGGGACGCAGTTACGGCAAAGAAGGCGAAAGCCTAGGTGAATTGGTCTTCGCCACTGGAATGACCGGCTACCAAGAGACGCTTACTGATCCTTCGTATGCGGGTCAGATTGTCGTACAAACAGCACCCCACATCGGAAACACCGGTGTCAACGCGAGGGATGAAGAGTCGAACCGCGTCTGGGTTGCCGGCTACGTTGTCAGAGACCCAAGTCGTATCGTGTCCAATTTCAGGAGCGAAGCGCCTCTCGAGGATGAACTGCAGAAGTACGGAGTAGTGGGTATCTCGGGCGTTGATACCAGAGCACTAACTAGGCACCTGCGAACTGCTGGCGCCATGCGTGCGGGCATCTTCTCTGGGGATGCGGCGAACGCATCCACTGAAGAATTACTCGCTAGGGTTCACGCTGCTCAGAAGATGCAAGGTCTTTCGCTCAGCGACGTGGTAACCACCCCCGAGCCGTACACCGCCCCTGCGACCAAAGCTCGAATTGGCAAGGTAGCGATTGTCGATCTTGGAATCAAGCGCTCAACCATCGAAAACATGATTGACCGCGGTCTCGACGTCCAGGTGTTTCCGGCAAAAACCGATGCCCAAACTCTCTTGGCTTCGAATCCCGACGCCGTTTTCTACTCCAACGGACCCGGTGACCCCGAGGCTGCCGTAGGACAGATCGAAACCCTCAAGCAAATTCTCAAGTCTGGAGTACCTTTCTTCGGTATCTGCTTCGGAAACCAGCTACTCGGCCGCGCACTCGGGTTCGAAACCTACAAGCTGCCGTTCGGGCATCGAGGAATCAACCAGCCAGTGCTCGATCGCACAACGGGCAAGGTTGAAGTGACAGCTCACAACCACGGTTTCGCCGTAAAGATCGACTCGCGCGACGCTGTCGACTCACCAGCGGGATTCGGACGAGTCCGAGTGAGCCACGTTTCGCTGAACGACGACTGCGTTGAAGGACTGGAGTGTCTCGACATTCCTGCGTTCTCGGTTCAGTACCACCCAGAGGCCGCGGCCGGACCACACGACAGCAATTACCTGTTCGACAGACTTGTCGAACTAATCGAGAAGAACAAGAAGGCCTAAACAAACATGCCAAAGCGCAGCGATATCAATTCAGTTCTGGTAATCGGTTCAGGTCCGATCGTTATTGGTCAGGCCTGTGAGTTCGACTATTCAGGCACTCAGGCCTGTCGAGTTCTGAAGGCCGAGGGCGTGCGAGTTATCTTGGTCAACTCGAACCCCGCGACAATCATGACCGACCCGGATTTTGCAGATGCAACCTATGTGGAGCCCATCACCCCGGAAATCATCGAGAGCATCATCATCAAAGAGAAGCCGGATGCGATTCTGCCGACTCTCGGTGGTCAGACCGCGCTGAACGCCGCCATGTCACTGCATGAGATGGGCATCCTCGAGAAGTACGGAGTCGAGCTCATCGGAGCTAAGGTTGACGCAATCAAGAAGGGTGAGGACCGTCAGCTGTTCAAGCAGCTGGTTCTCGATGCTGGCGCTGACGTTGCCCGATCACACATTGCGCACACCATGGATGAGTGCCTGGAAGGTGCCGCGAAACTCGGTTACCCGCTCGTGGTGCGGCCCTCGTTCACGATGGGCGGTCTTGGTTCAGGCTTTGCATACAACGAAGACGACCTTCGTCGAATCGCTGGTGCCGGCTTGCAGGCGTCACCCACCACTGAGGTCCTGCTCGAAGAGTCAATCCTCGGCTGGAAAGAGTACGAGCTCGAGTTGATGCGCGACAAGAACGATAACTGCGTCGTCGTGTGTTCGATCGAGAATGTAGACCCGGTTGGTGTTCACACCGGAGATTCGATCACCGTAGCACCAGCCCTAACCCTGACCGACCGCGAGTATCAGAACCTTCGCGATATCGGCATCCAGATTATTCGTGACGTCGGTGTTGACACCGGTGGTTGCAACATCCAGTTCGCGGTAGACCCGACTAACGGCCGTGTCATCGTGATTGAGATGAACCCTCGAGTCAGCCGTTCATCGGCTTTGGCTTCGAAGGCAACCGGTTTTCCGATTGCAAAGATTGCAGCCAAGCTCGCGATTGGTTACACGCTTGACGAAATCCCGAACGACATCACACGCGTGACTCCGGCATCCTTCGAGCCAACCCTCGACTACATCGTCGTGAAGGTTCCGCGGTTCGCGTTTGAGAAGTTCCCAGCGGCGGACCCAACCCTTACCACCACCATGAAGTCGGTTGGTGAAGCTATGGCGATCGGTCGCAACTACTCGCAGGCGCTTCAGAAAGCACTCAGGAGCCTCGAGAAGCGCGGCTCGTCCTTCCACTGGGGTCAGATTCCAGCAAGCAAGGATGAGCTGCTCGAAATCATCAAGACGCCGACCGACGGTCGCATCGTGAATGTCCAGCAGGCCCTGCGCGCAGGGGCAACCCTAGAAGAGATCTTTGCGTCTACGAAAATCGACCCGTGGTTTATCGACCAGATAATCCTCATCAACGAGGTAGCCGAAGCGATTAGTCAGTCGGCAAGTCTTTCAACCGAGATACTCAAGCTTGCGAAGGACCATGGCTTCAGTGACTCGCAGATCGCTCAGTTGCGGAGTCTTTCTGAGTCCGAGGTTCGTCAACAGCGCCACAGCATCGGGCTGCGGCCGGTATACAAGACCGTTGACACCTGCGCTGGCGAGTTTCCGGCCGAGACCCCTTATCACTACAGCACTTATGAGCTCGAGACCGAGGTGGCCCCGAGCGATCGCCGAAAGGTGGTCATTCTGGGCTCCGGACCTAACAGAATCGGCCAGGGTGTTGAGTTTGACTACTCTTGCGTGCACGCATCCTTCGCGCTCAGCGACGCGGGATACGAGACCATCATGATCAACTGCAACCCTGAGACAGTCTCCACCGACTACGACACCAGTGACCGCCTCTACTTCGAGCCGTTGACACTCGAGGATGTTCTTGAGGTGATCCACGCCGAATCGCAGTCGGGTGAGTTGGTGGGCGTTGTCGTGCAACTTGGTGGACAAACCGCGCTTGGCCTGGCTCGCGGGCTTCAAGAGGCCGGAATCCCGATCCTAGGCACCTCACCCGACGCCATCGACCTCGCTGAGGAACGCGGCTTGTTCAGCCGCATCCTCGACCAGGCAGGTCTCATGTCGCCGGCGAACGGCACCGCTACCAAATTGGCGGAGGCTGAGGCGGTGGCCAATCGTATCGGCTACCCGGTGCTGGTTCGTCCGTCCTATGTGCTTGGTGGCCGTGGAATGGAAATTGTCTATGACAACGCTTCGATCCGCGACTACTTTGATCGAATCGCCGACCAGGGCATCGTAGGGCCGAGCCACCCGTTGCTCGTTGACAGATTCCTAGACGACGCAATCGAGATCGATATCGATGCGCTCTTCGACGGCGAAGAACTTTACGTCGGCGGCGTAATGGAGCACATCGAGGAAGCCGGTATTCACTCGGGTGATTCATCGTGCACGCTGCCGCCGGTAACCATGAGCCAAAACCAAATCGACCGTGTGCGCGAGGCAACTCTTGCAATTGCTCGTGGAATCGGCGTTCGAGGCCTACTCAACGTGCAGTTTGCGCTTGCGAGCGATGTTCTCTACGTGCTCGAAGCGAACCCTCGAGCCTCGCGAACCGTGCCATTTGTCTCGAAGGCTCTCGGCATCACCCTCGCTAAAGCGGCATCCCTTGTGATGGTCGGTTATTCAATTCGTACACTGATTTCGGAGGGCCACCTGCCAGCCAAGGACGGCACCCACGTGCCTGCCGGCTCGGCGATTTCGGTGAAGGAGGCGGTGCTTCCCTTCAAGCGCTTTGCCACCAAGGACGGCCGATTCGTCGACTCACTGCTTGGCCCTGAGATGCGCTCGACCGGTGAGGTTATGGGAATCGACGTCGACTTTCCTAAAGCATTCGCCAAGAGCCAGTCGGCGGCGGGTAGCGCGCTGCCAAAATCTGGAACGGTATTCATCTCGGTTGCAGATCGAGACAAGCCGCAGGTCGTCTTGCCGGTGCGTCGCCTGCAGCAGCTGGGCTATCGAGTGCTGGCCACAGATGGCACCGCCGCGATCCTCAAGCGACACGGAATCGAGGTTTCGACCGTTCGAAAGCACTCGGGCGATGCGAGTGCCGATGGTCCGACAATTGTCGAGCTGATTACCGCCGGCGAGGTCGACGTGGTAGTCAACACGCCAAGTGGCTCTAGCGCCCGAAAAGATGGTTATGAGATTCGCGCTGCAACCACGGCAGCGGACAAGGCTATTTTCACCACTATCGCTCAGCTCAGTGCGGCCATCGGCTCATTCGAGACGGTTATCTCGGAACCATTCAAGGTCAAGTCGCTTCAGGAACACGCAAGAGATAGGGCCAACGCACTTGCCAGCTAATTTCGGGGATGCGCTTGCGCAGCGGTTTGAGATGTACGGACAGCTGTGTGTTGGCATTGATCCGCACGCGTCGATCCTCGATGAATGGGGGCTCGATGACTCAGTCTCGAGCCTGGAGAGATTCTCGCTTGAGGTTCTTGACGCCTGTGTCGGCCGGGTTGGCGTCATAAAACCGCAGGTCGCGTTTTTCGAGCGCTTCGGCTCAGCCGGCCTTGCCGTGCTCGAGAGTTTGGCGGAGCGAGCCCGACAGACCGATCTGCTCGTAATCATGGATGCGAAACGCGGCGACATTGGTTCTACCATGCAGGGCTATTTCGAGGCCTGGTTGAGCAAGGATGCTCCGTTCGCTTGCGATGCGCTCACGCTCTCGCCGTACCTGGGAATCCATTCGCTGGATGACGTCTTGTCGGCATGTAGCGACCTAGGCAAGGGTGTTTTTGTGCTTGCCGCAACTTCGAACCCTGAGGGCGCGCGACTACAAGCCGCTCGCGTCGGCGAACTATCGGTAGCGGCGGATGTTCTTGCGACTCTCGAAGCGGCTAACCGTGTGCAACTCAGCCCGGGCGGCAAACTCGGACCGTTCGGTGCCGTAATCGGCGCAACTGTTGACCTGAAAAGCATGGGACTTGATCGCTTGTTGGCTGATAGCGATTACGCCACACCGATACTCGCTCCAGGCTTCGGCTTTCAGGGTGCGAGACTCGACAGCGTGAACGGTTTGTTCGGATCTGCCAGCGGCGCAGTCATTGCAAGCGTTTCTCGCAGCGTTTTGGCTGCTGGAACGACAGGCATTCGTTTGGCCATTGAACAGTCGAATCAGCAACTGCGCGAAGGCCTCGAGATAGGGCAGGCATGAACCAGCCAGCTAGGGGAGAGTTACTAATCATTTCGGGTCCTACCGCGGTAGGTAAAGGAACCGTTGTGCGTGAAGTCTTGCGCACCGACCCCGAAATCATGCTGAGCGTTAGCGCGACCACCCGGGCGCCGCGACCTGGCGAAGTCGATGGAGTCGACTATCACTTCTGGTCGAAGGATGCGTTCGAGGCGGCCATCGCTGAAGGGCAAATGCTCGAGTACGCTGTGGTGCACGGCTCGAACTACTACGGGACGCCACGGGCACCCATCGAGCAGGGTCTTGCTGCCGGAAAACGCATCCTGCTCGAGATCGACATTCAGGGTGCCCGTCAGGTTAAGCGTTCGATGCCCGAGGCGAAGCTGGTTTTCATCGCTCCACCGGATTGGGAAACCTTGGTTGCAAGGCTCAAGGGCAGGGGCACAGAGTCCCCCGACGAGCAGGAGCGTCGTTTGGCTACTGCAAAGACTGAACTCGCCGCTTCGACCGAGTTTGATGTGATTCTCGTCAACTCGGTGGTGGCTGAATGTGCCAACGAGGTCGTAAACTTGTTCCAGAACTAGATCGCTCTGATCAAACATCAAGAAGGTAACAATGTCATCCGAAAAACTCGAGGGAATCGTCTCGCCATCAATCGACAACCTGCTAACCAAGGTTGACTCGAAGTACGAACTTGTTATCTTTGCCTCGAAGCGCGCTCGTCAGATCAATGATTACTATGCGTCACTTCACGAGGGTTCGCTCTTCAACAACGTTGGTCCATTGGTCGACTCGACGATCGACGAGAAGGCGCTCACCATCGCCTTGAAGGAAATCGACCAGGACAAGCTAGCCAAGAAGGCAGCTGTCTAGTCAGTTTCCTGACCCCGACTAAATCATGGCCCGAATAATCCTCGGCGTGACCGGCGGCATAGCCGCATACAAGGCGACGTCGATTATTCGCCAACTTACCGAGCTGGGTCATGAGGTCAAGGTAATTCCGACCCAGAACGCGCTGAGATTCATCGGCGCTGCTACGCTCGAGGCCCTATCGCACAACAGCGTCGACCCAGACCTCTACACAGACATCGCCGACGTAAAGCACGTGCAATTGGGGCAGCAGGCAGATCTCGTCATCGTTGCGCCCGCCACCGCTGCATTTCTTGCTAGGTACGCAACAGGACTTGCGGACGATCTGCTTTTGAACACGCTACTCGTGACCAAGGCACCAATTCTGGTCTCGCCTGCAATGCATACCGAAATGTGGCAACACGCCTCGACCCGAGCGAACGTCGAGTTGCTTCGCAACCGTGGAGTGCACGTGCTCGACCCTGCCGTTGGGCGTCTAACTGGATCCGACAGCGGCCCCGGGCGGCTGCCAGAGCCTGAAGAAATAGTTGAGCTGGCTCTATCTCTTCTAGACGGTGAACCAAGAATCAGCGAGTACCTGAAGGGTAAACGGGTTTTGATCACCCTCGGGGGAACTCGCGAACCAATCGACCCGGTCCGATTCATCGGAAACGCATCCTCTGGGCTAATGGGCATCGCATTCGCGAAGGCAGCTCTGGCGGCAGGAGCTTCGGTAAGCGTTCTAGCCGCGAACGTTTCTAGACCCACTGATCTGGCGAGCGTTGACTGGCGTGAGGCGAACACCGCCAGCGAGATGCACGAACAAACCAAGAGCGCCGCTCGGGACGCCGACATCGTTCTGATGGCCGCCGCCGTAGCAGACTTCAGTCCACGAGCTGTTTCAGATACCAAGATCAAGAAGGGCTCGGCCGGGGCAGAGCTTCAGATTCAACTTGTTGAGAACCCGGACATCTTGAAAGAGATCTCAAGGCAGCGCACGCCGCACCAGTTGATTATCGGGTTCGCCGCTGAGACCACCTTTGGCGACGAGCGTGAGTTGGTGTCAATAGCTCGGCAGAAGCTAGCGGGTAAAGGTTGCGACCTGTTGCTGGCAAACGATGTCAGCACCGACGGAAAGTTTGGTTCTGAGTCAACGGCCCTTCACTTGATTATCAACGATTCTGAGCCTGTTCGGTTCGCGGGTCAAAAGCTAAAGGTCGCTGCCGACACTCTGCGTCACATTTTCGATCCCACTGTTTCGAACTGAACGACGTCAGACCCCGCGAGTAAACTTGCCTAACCATGAGTTCACTTCGCCTTTTTACATCAGAGTCCGTTACTGAGGGCCACCCAGACAAGATCTGCGATCAGATCAGCGACACAATCCTCGATGCCATGCTCGAGCAAGACCCGAACTCGCGCGTAGCGGTCGAGACGATGGTCACAACCGGGCTCGTTCATCTAGCGGGTGAGGTAACCACAGAGGGATACGTCGAGATTCCGCAACTGGTTCGCGAAAAGATTCGTCAAATCGGTTACACGAGTTCGGACATCGGCTTTGATGGCTCTAGCTGTGGAGTCAGCGTTTCAATCGGTCAGCAAAGCCCAGACATCGCCGTCGGTGTCGACAAAGGTCTTGAGGCGCGGTCCCTAGATTCATCAGATCGCTACGACGCGCAAGGCGCAGGCGACCAAGGCATCATGTTCGGTTATGCAACGAACGAGACCCCGAATCTCATGCCGCTTGCGATAAGCACGGCACACCGATTGGCGCAGCGCTTGGCCGAAGTTCGCAAAAGCGGAGAGGTATCGTTCCTTCGCCCTGACGGCAAAACACAGGTAACGATTGGTTATGAGGGAACTGCTCCGCGAACCATTGAAACCGTCGTACTCTCTACGCAGCACAATCCAGGAATTGAGCATTCGGATCTCTCCGACGCAGTCATTAGCTCTGTTATTCGACCGATCATCGAACAAACGGGTCTCGATGTGAGAAACACCAAGTTTTTGATTAACCCGACCGGCACGTTTGTTGTTGGTGGTCCAATGGGAGATGCCGGACTCACCGGCCGCAAGATCATCATCGACACTTACGGTGGTGCATCGCGCCACGGTGGAGGCGCTTTCTCGGGCAAGGATCCGTCAAAGGTTGATCGTTCGGCCGCTTACGCCATGCGCTGGGTTGCCAAGAACATCGTCGCTGCTGGACTCGCCGACCGGGTCGAGGTCCAGATCGCATACGCAATCGGCGTCGCGAGGCCAGTTGGTTTGTATGTCGAGACATTCGGCACCGAGTCCATTTCGGTCGATGCCATTACAAGAGCAGTTTTGAAGACGTTTGACTTGAGGCCAAGGGCGATTATCGAGGAGCTCAATTTGCTGCGCCCGATTTATGCTCAAACCGCCGCGTACGGACATTTCGGACGTGAGTTACCAGACTTCACCTGGGAGGCTACCGACAGAGCAGAAAGCCTCAGAGCGGCCGCGCACGATGCAGCAAGAGGGATTTAAGCCGCGCGTAGCCTCGGTCAGGCCTGATTCAGACCTGCCCCAACTCGACCGCGACTTCGATTACGAAATTCCAGAACCGTTCGAGAACCAGATTCGAATCGGGTCAGAGGTTTCGATACGGCTAGGAAAAGGCGCTAGCCCAATCCGCGGTTTCGTACGGCGGTTAAAGCAATCCTCTGAGTTTGCGGGCAAGCTATCGCCGATTGAAAGCTGTTCGCCGGTTGCAGTGATACCCCCGAGCCTCATGGCTCTCTGCGAACAACTCGCCCAAAGGCACGCGTGCAACCTTGCCGAGATCCTGTCCCTCTGTGTACCGGTTCCCGCCGTGAGAGTGGCGAACAAGTTGAACAAGTCGCTCGAGGCGGTTGATGGTTCGGATTCCTCGTCGCAAATCGGGCAACCAGCCGAGCGAGTGATCTCATCGGGTAAACGTATTTTCAGAGCGGTTGGGTGTTCTCGAAGAGGATTCCTCGAGTTCTTCGGGCAGGTTTCATCTCTCGCCGCAGAAACCCGCGATTCTGACGAGGGCATCCTGATTCTTGCAGCCGATGACCGAACTCAAAATAGGATTAAATCGATACTCGATGAAGCTGGAATCCCAGCGAGCCTTTTCAGTTCCACGCTCACAAGATCACAACGCTATTCGCTTTATCTGGATGCGCTCAGCGGTGCAGCCAGGGTCATCATCGGTGGGCGGTCGGCAAGCTTTGTTCCTCTAGCGAATCTCAAGCACGTCTTCGTTTGGGATGACGGGGACCCTAACTTCGTAGATCGAGCAGCGCCGTATCTCACCGTAAGAGAGACAATCGCTCTTAGGCAACAGAATGAGGGCTTTGACCTTCACATGGCGGGTTTTGTTCCGTCGTTGAGTGTTGCTCGCTGGATTCAGACTGGATTTTTGGAGATGGAGGGGGAATTCACCTCCGACTGCAAAATCAGCTTCAACGAAGGCGTAACCAAGTTCTCGCGTCAATCAGTTTCGTCAATCAAGGATGCGCTGTCCACAGGAATGAACGCGCTAGTGATAGCCCCAACACCTGGCTTCACTGACGCTTTCTTCTGCTCCCAGTGCAACGAGAGAGCAGCGTGCAGATTCTGCGGAAGTTCCATCAGGGCTACTTCGAGTAACGAACTAGCCTGTCGCACCTGTAACGCGCCAGTGCCCAACCTGGTTTGTCGATTCTGCAAATCATCCGATTTTGACTCGGGCACAGGCGGAGCCGCTCGGCTATCACAAGAGATTGGAAGCGTCTTTCCCGGGGTTCCAATTCGCGAATCGACCGGCGCATCGCCGCTGACTGATGCCCCAGAGACAGCAACGATTATCGTCTCGACCGTTGGTGTCGTTCCTGAGGATCGCCGCGGTTACGGAGCCATAGTTTTTCTAGAAGCGCAGCGTTTTCTTCGTCGTGAAGGGCTTTACGCGCGCGAGGAGGCATTGAGAGTTTGGTCTAGCGTCATCGGACACGGAGCCTCAGGTTGCCGGGTGGTTTTTGAAGGTTTGCCGCAAGCTCTCGGACAAGACTTTTCGCTATGGAACCAGTGGAAGTTGGCCACTGCCGAGCTGCGCGAGCGAGCTGAACTCAGTTTTCCGCCGATTCACCGCCTCGCCTCAGTCACCGGGTCTGAACAGCACATACAGGCGCTTGCAGAGTCCCTGAATTCGGTGGACGGCATCCGCCTGATGGGAATTACCCAGGTCCAAGACGAAAAGTCACAGATCCAGGGGGAGTCGAAGTTGGTGATTTCCTACCCGCACAAGGCCACGGTGAGGCTTGCCGAGAAGCTTCGTCAAGAACAGTTGAAACTTCTTGGCGCTGCCCAAAAGAACAAGCGCACAGGTCGCTTCATTAGGCCGCTTCGCGTCAACATGGATGACATGAAGGTAATCTAGGTCGGTATCCAGCAGCTAGGAGGGCCGATTGAAACTGTTGTTTGTCGGCACACCAAGAGTTGCGGCTGACACGCTAAGGCAAATGCTGACCGACCCGATTTTTTCGCGAGCCGAGGTGGTTGCGGTTTTGACTCGCGAGGATGCGCCAACAGGCAGGAAGCGAGTAATCACCCCGAGCGAGGTTGCCCGCGTGGCAGAGGAATTCTTTATTCCAGTGATTAAAGCAAACCGCGTTACGCCTGATGTTTTGGCTCTGATCGAGGGCTTTCGAGTTGACGCCGCAATCGTCGTAGCCTATGGAGCGTTCATCGGTCGCACAGCCCTGGCCTCTCTGCCCAAGGGTTGGTTCAACCTGCACTATTCCATGCTTCCCAAGTATCGAGGCGCAGCACCCGTGCAGTGGGCGCTAATCAAGGGCGAGACCGAGACCGGTGTGACCCTGTTCAGACTCGACGAGGGAATGGATACCGGCCCGATCGCTGGAACCGCACCTTGCGTGATCGAACCGACTGACAACGCCGCTAGTCTCCTCGAAAAGTTGAGATTGCTCGGCGCATCCGTACTCTCAGAGGCGCTACCGAGAATCGAATCGGACCTGATGGTTTTCTCAGAGCAGAAGCATGCAGACGCGACATTTGCCCCGAAGTTGACCCGACATGATGCGCAAATCAATTGGTCAAGCAGCGCGAAGGACATCGAAAACCTGATCCGCGGAACCAATCCGGAACCCGGTGCCTTTACCTTCTTTGCCGACCAAACAGTAAAGATTCTTGAAGCGAGAGCTGTGCAAACGCGAGACGAACTCGCAACGGCGGGTGGAGCGGTTCAACTCGGCACTGTTTCGAAAGCCGGCAAAGCGATTACGGTGAGCTGCGGAAGAGGGGTCTTAGAACTCAAGCGAGTTCAGCCGGCTGGAAAGAACCCAATGACCGGTGTTGATTGGTACATCGGCGTCGCCAGAGGAAAATCTGACGAAGACACAACTTTGAGGTTCAAGAACACGGCAGATGAATAACAGGGTAGCTAGCAATTCGAGAAACGTGGCCTTCGCGTTGCTTGAGAAGGTCGAGTTTGAGGACGCTTACGCGAACTTGGCGATGCCCAAGCTGCTTTCCGAGGCGAACCTACCGAAACGAGATTCGGCGCTGGCACAGGAGTTGGCGTTTGGCACAATTCGTTGGCAGCTTTTCTACGATGAGGTCATCGAGATCGCCGCCAGGCGCCCGCTAGAAGAGATCGATGCCGACGCCCTGCTAGTTTTGCGGCTTGGTGCCCATCAATTGCTAGGGATGCGAATCGCAGCCCACGCTGCGCTCTCAGAAACCGTCGAACTCGCAAAGAATGTATTACCGCAAAGACTGGTTGGCTTTACGAATGCGGTTCTGCGTCGAGTTTCAGAGCGCGATCGCGAAGCGTGGATGCAGAAGGCGTTAGCGGGTCTCGATGACGAAAACGATCGACTTGCTATTTCGCAATCGCATCCTGTTTGGATAGTTCGCGCGCTTCGCCAGGCCCTCAAACTCGAGCGACGAGAAAGCGAATTGAAGCAACTTCTTGCGGTCAACAATGAGCCGGCAAAGGTTGACTTGGTAGCGTTGCCAAGCTGTTTGAAGCCAGAAGAGCTTTTGCTACAGCACGGAAACCTCATCCCTGCCAAAGTGAGTCCACTTGCTGCGGTTCTGGAAAGAGGTGCGCCCGGTGACATCAATGAGGTGCGCTCGGGAGCAGCGCGAGTGCAAGATCAAGGCTCGCAATTGATGGCAATAGCGCTAGTCGAGCAAGTTCCTGTGGCGGAAAACGAAGAATGGCTCGACATGTGTGCCGGTCCTGGTGGGAAAGCGGCTCTTCTTGCGTCGTACGCGGAACTTCATAACGCAAATTTGCTTTGCAATGAATCACAGGCACACCGCGCCAAGCTTGTTGAACGTGCAGTGGAGCCGGTATCAAGTCGCAGCACAGTACAAACCGCAGATGGTCGAGAAATCGGTACCCGGATGCCAGAGAGGTTCGATCGAATCCTTCTAGATGCACCGTGTAGCGGACTGGGCGCACTCCGCAGAAGACCCGAGGCGCGTTGGCGCAAGTCACCCAAAGACTTGAATGATCTTGTCGCTTTGCAGCGCGAACTGCTCGCATCGGCAGAAAAGGCATTGAAGCCGGGTGGATTTCTCGCATATGTAACCTGTTCGCCACATCCAAGCGAGACCGTTGCTCAGGTTGACTGGGTGCAAAAGAACTTGCCGAGTCTCGAACTCGCACCGGTGAGCTCAGAGCATCTACCGACATCTGCGGGCCGAATGACCGTGCAGTTGTGGCCTCACCTAAACGGCACCGATGGCATGTTTCTCGCGATGTTTCAGAAGAAGCCAACAGGGGAGTAGGTTCTAAGACATGTCAGTTCGCCTCAATCCGAGTATCTTGTCAGCGGATTTCGCCAATTTCGCAGCCGAATTCGACTCAATCTCGAATTGCGACGCAATCCACGTAGACGTTATGGACAACCACTTTGTCCCAAATCTGACCTTCGGCTATCCGGTGGTAAAGCGGCTTCAAGAAATTGCGAGCCGCCCTCTCGACTTGCACCTCATGATCGAAAATGTAGACGAGTGGGCACCCAAGTACGCCGCTCTCGGCGTATTCTCGGTGACCTTTCATCATGAGGCAGCGCTAGACAGCGTCGAGACCGCTAAACGCATCCGCGAGGCTGGTTCTAGGGCCGGACTCGCGATTAAGCCGGGAACAGGGTTCGATGAGGTATCCGGAATCGTGGAGCACTTTGACCAACTTCTCGTCATGACGGTCGAACCGGGTTTTGGCGGCCAGTCACTAATCGAGGAGACGTTGCAGAAGGTTGCTGAAGCAAGAGCCCACTTGGATGCGAGCCAACTCCGAATCTGGCTACAGGTAGATGGCGGTATCGATGAGGGCAATATCGAACGGATTGCTGCGATTGGCGCTGACACCTTCGTAGCTGGCTCAGCTGTTTTCAAAGCCCAGAATCGCAAAGCGCAAATCAATGCTTTGAGGGCGCTTGCCGAGAAGGGACACAGTCACTTCCATTAGCGAGTGTCGCCGTCACCTTCCAAGACGATAACCTTTTTGGATGAAAACCTTCGAAGAACTATTCGCTGAGGTGTCGGCTAAGGCTTCCGGTGATCCGGATGCGTCTAACACCGCCCGACTCGTGACCTCTGGTGTTCATGCGATTGGAAAGAAGATTGTCGAAGAGGCGGCAGAGGTTTGGATGGCCGCCGAGTATCAGTCTCTAGACGAGACATCGGAAGAAATTGCCCAGTTGATCTATCATCTTCAGGTGCTGATGGTTAGCAAAGGTATTACCCTTAAGGACATAGAGAAACATCTCTGAGCAACGAAGCTCTTGCGAACCGACCACGAGGAGCCAAATGTTGCGCGTTGCCTTGCCCAATAAGGGCATCCTTTCTGAAACCGCCATTCTGATGTTGAATGAGGCAGGTTACGCGACACGACGCGATCCGAAAGACTTGCACATCACCGATGCAGCGAACGGCGTCGAATTCTTCTATCTTCGACCAAGAGACATAGCGACATATGTTGGAACTGGATCGCTCGACGTAGGTATCACCGGCTTAGATCTGCTTCTGGATTCCCGTTCGACTGCGCTAAGCATCGCCGACCTCGGTTTTGGTGGATCGACCTTCAGATTTGCTGGCCCTAAGGGCAAGTTCGACCAACTAGAGCAGATCGCAGGCCTTAGAGTCGCAACGGCGTATCCGAATCTCGTTGAGGACTTCCTCAAGAAAAGCGGCCTTCAGGTGAAGATTGTCGCCCTCGACGGCGCTGTCGAGGTTGCTATCGAATTGGGTGTGGCCGATGTGGTTGCCGACGTTGTCTCGACCGGAAATACCCTCAGGCAGGCCGGCCTCGAGGTTTTTGGTCCTGTACTTCTCGAATCTTCAGCCCAGCTAATCATGTCGCCGCACGCCTCGGAGCAACCGACAACGTTGCTCAGGAGGCTCAACGGCGTTCAAGTAGCGCGCGAGTACGTGATCCTTGACTACGACTGCCCGGTCAAGATTCTCGACGAGGCAACCAAGCTGACCCCAGGAATCGAATCACCGACTATCTCACCGCTGCAGGACACCGATTGGGTTGCGGTACGAGCACTCGTCAAATCAGCCGATGTAAACCAGAAGATGGATGAGCTCTACGGGCTTGGAGCTCGGGCGCTTCTGGTTAGCGCCATTCACGCCGCGAGAATCTAATGACGCTCGCGATTCGCGTTATTCCCTGTCTGGATGTAGCAGATGGTCGAGTCGTCAAGGGCGTCAATTTTCAAAATCTTCGCGATTCGGGCGATCCGGTTGAACTCGCATCGAGCTACTTCCAGCAGGGGGCCGACGAAATCACCTTCCTCGATGTGAACGCAACGTTAGAGAACCGAAGGACTATGTTCGACTTGGTCGCGAAAACAGCCGAGCAGGTCTTTATTCCTCTGACGGTTGGCGGTGGCATTAGGAGCACGAGCGATGTTGCCGATTTGCTTGCAGCTGGCGCCGACAAGATTTCGATTGGCTCTGCGGCCGTGCAAGATCCAGATCTGATTTCGCGCGTTGCCGAGCGCTTTGGAAATCAGGTGGTGGTGATCTCGCTGGACCTCAAGAGAAACGCTTCGATGCAAAGCGGCTACACAGTAACCACACACGGCGGTCGCCGCGAAACCGGCCTGGATACGGCTGACTGGATCACGGAGGTCATCGAAAGGGGAGCGGGCGAACTACTCGTAAACTCAATCGATTCAGATGGCACCAGGACCGGGTTTGATAATCAACTTCTCAAGCTGGTTCGCGAGCTGTCATCGGTGCCAATCATTGCCAGCGGTGGTGCGGGTTCACCGGCTGATTTTAGCGCTGCAGCCAAAGCTGGTGCCGATGCGATCCTTGCCGCAAGCATCTTCCACTTCGGCGAGGTTACGATAGCCGATGTGAAGGAGAGATTGACCAGCGACGGTTTCGAGGTGCGCCTGTGACGAGTCAGCAAAAGACAACGCTCGAAGACTTGCAGTTTGATGCGGCGGGGCTAATTCCCTGCATTGTTCAGGACTCGGCTTCTGGACGAGTGATCATGTTTGCCTGGATGAATGCCGAATCGATCGGTCTGACTATCGAAGCCGGCGAAACTCACTTCTGGTCTCGCTCGAGATCCGAAATTTGGCACAAAGGCGCTACCTCAGGAAACACGCAGAAACTTGTCTCACTCGAGTTCGATTGCGACATGGATGCGCTGCTGGCACGCGTTACGCCAAACGGGCCGGCCTGCCACACCGGGCAGGAGTCCTGCTTTGACTCTGGCCGAATCGAACTGGAGCACCGATGAGCATCAGGGTGAATTTAGCGGCTGAGGAGTTCATCGAAGCCGCCAAAGAGTCGAACGTGATTCCGATCTACACGCGGCTCTTCTCAGGCACTGAGACAGCCCTCGGCATCTACGAGAAGCTTGCGAAAGACAGGCCAGGATCCTTCCTGCTTGAGTCCGCAGAGCATGGAGTTTGGGCTCGTTACAGCTTCGTTGGGGTTGAGGCGCGCGGATTTCTGTCAAAGAGCGGAATCGATACCAACATCAAGTGGACAAGCTCCAGCGGTCAGGCCGCTCTGGCCTCTGGTAGCGAGCCAGATTCAAACCGCGTGTTGGATTGGGTGCGAGCAATCCTTGACTCATGGAAGACCAAGCCGCAACTCACCGACGCCGACCCAGATTTTCCGCCGTTGAGTTCTGGGCTTGTCGGCGTTCTCGGCTGGGATCTGGTTCGAGAGATTGAACGCCTCAACGCGCGGCCAACCGAGGACTTCACTGCGCCAATCGCCGGACTCGTACAATCCCAAGACCTCGTCGTGCTCGACCACCAGCGCAGCGAGCTCGTTGTGATTTCAAATGCATACATCGATGACGCTGATGCCCTTGATTCGCAGTACGCATCCTGCCTGCAGCGCATTGAATCGATGGTTGCGTCGATTCGAGAGAGCACACCGGTTTTCCTCGCCGCCAGTTCCAGTAATCGGCAACCTGACTTCCAAGCGAATGAAACGGAAACCTCCTTCAGCGGTCTGGTTGCTTCGGCGAAGAATTACGTTGCCGCGGGGGATGTCTTTCAAGTCGTGATTTCGCAGCGGTTCGATGCGCCAGCGCCACAAGACCCGCTCGATGCGTATCGCGCACTGAGGGCTATGAACCCGAGCCCGTATATGTATTTCCTGAATTTCGAGGACTCTGACGGCCCTTATCAGATTGTCGGCGCTTCTCCCGAAAGCCTGGTGCAGGTGCGCGGTCGACACGCGGTAACCCACCCAATCGCCGGTTCGCGGCCTCGAGGCGCATCGCTAGACCAAGATGACGACCTAGCCCAAGAACTTCGGGCAGACCAGAAGGAACGCGCCGAACACCTGATGCTGGTCGACCTCGCCCGAAATGACCTCCTCAAGGTTTGCGAGTCAGCGACCGTTCAGGTCACCGAATTCATGCAGATACATCGGTACAGCCACGTGATGCATCTGGTAAGCACGGTCGAAGGAGACCTGCGCCAGGATGCCACTTCTGTGGATGCCTTTGCCGCAACCTTCCCCGCTGGAACCCTGTCCGGCGCGCCTAAGCCCAGAGCTCTCGAGATCATCGACGAGCTCGAGTCAAGTGCGCGGGGAATCTACGGCGGAGTAATCGGGTACTTCGACTATGCGGGGGATGCAGACCTCGCTATCGCTATCCGCACGGCTTTCATCAGGGATGGCGTTGCTCGAATCCAAGCAGGCGCTGGCATCGTGCTCGACTCGGTTGCCGAGAGCGAATACCAGGAGACCCTGTCCAAGGCGTCATCCTCACTCAGATCTATTGCCACCGCCCGCGCGTTCGAGAAGATGTGACCATGCTGAGACAAAAACTCACCCTATTTACTGTGACAGCGCTAGTCCTGATGTCTGGACTCCAGGCAACGCTCGGTTTGCCTTGGCTCGTTGTCAACATGAAGCCAAAAGAGGCTGATGGGCTAATCGAATTGGGCACACTGACCGGGGCAGAGCTCGTTCCCGCAGTTGCCGCGCTCACTCCGGTGATGTGGCTGGGCGTAGTGGTGGCGCTGCTGCTGAAACAGAGGGTCTGGATTGGCTACCTAATGATCTCCATTCTTGCTGGCTTGGCTACAGCATCCATCGCTTCGTACCTAAGCACGGGGGACACCTCGGCGGTTCAGGATCGCCTTGCTGGCTGGACCAACATTGCCGCCGCTCACGACGTCACGGATCTAACGGTGGTGCGTTCATCGACCGAGTGGTTGGGTCTCGCTGCGGGGATCCTCGCCCTAATCGGGTTTTCGGCTCTCGTGTTCTATTCGCTCAACTTCAAGCGCCAACTTGGTAAGGCAGCCGTTCAGAAACCTCGTCAGAAGTCAGGCGTCGACGAATCAACGAGTCAACCAGTTACGCCATCGGATTCAGAAGAGCCAGACGACCCGATTTCGATGTGGGATGCGCAACGCCCCAAGAACTAATTCGATAAACTTGCTGAGAACACAACGAGAGGTTTTCCCAATGGCTGACAACCACAACGACGGCGGACACGGCGACTCAGTAGCTGCGTGGACCGCAGTGATTATCATCATGGTCGCTTTCACCATTGGCACTTTTGCGCTATGGTTCAACATGCCTGGCCTCGTAGTCGCCTCGGGCGTACTAGCTGTTCTCGGTGTAGCGGTGGGTATTGTCCTCGCCCGCATGGGTTACGGCGTGAACGCCAAGAACCACTCAAACTAGCAGTGCTCGAATCCCTGTACGCCGGCTCGCTAGAGGACGCAGCCACGCGTGAATCGGCCACACCGATATCTCTCGTAGAGAAGCTGGCGAGCGACGCAAAACCCGCCCTTGATGCAATCGCGCAACTTGCACCGCGAGACGCCATTCACGTACTGGCCGAAATAAAGCGCGCGTCGCCTTCTAAAGGCGCTTTAGCCGACATCGCTGATCCCGTTGCGCTGGCAAAAACCTACGAGGGCGCTGGAGCATCCGTCATTTCTGTGCTCACCGAACAGCGTCGCTTCAAAGGGACCCTGCAGGACCTAGGCGATGTTAAGAAGAGCGTTGGGATTCCCGTTCTGCGAAAAGACTTCATTGCGAGCGAGTATCAGGTGCTTGAGGCTAGGGCTGCAGGTGCCGATCTGGTGCTTTTGATCGTGGCGGGTCTCGAGCCAAAACGACTGTTGAGCCTCAAAGCGCTTATTGAGCAACTCGGCATGACGGCGTTTATCGAGACCCACTCGGCCGATGAAGTTCGATTTGCCGTCGACGCTGGGGCGCAGTTGCTCGGGGTCAACGCGCGGGACCTCTCTACGTTCGAAACCGATCGCAATCTGTTCGGCTCACTCGCCGAGCTGATTCCGGCCGGTGTAATCAAGGTTGCCGAATCGGCGGTTCGAAATGTCGATGACGTTCGCCACTACAGGAATTCTGGGGCGGATGTTGTGCTTGTTGGTGAGGCACTGGTAACTGGTGATCCAGTCCAGTTGATTAAGTCTTTCTTGGAGGTCTGATGACAAAGCTTTCGGAACAGAGCGGGCCCTACTTCGGTGAGTATGGTGGTCGCTTCGTGCCGGAGTCTCTGATTGCCGCGCTCGACGAATTGGATGCGACCTACCAGGCAGCAAAAGCGGATCCCGAGTTTCAAGCCGAACTGGCTGAGCTTCACAGAACTTATACCGGCCGGCCTTCCATCATCACCGAGGCGAAGCGATTCGCCCAGCTAACGGGCTCGAAGAGCGCTGGCGATGTGCGCATCTTCCTGAAGCGCGAGGATCTCAATCACACAGGATCACACAAGATTAACAACGTGATTGGTCAAGCCCTGCTCACCAAGCGCATGGGAAAAACGCGTATCATCGCCGAGACGGGTGCGGGTCAACACGGTGTTGCATCTGCAACCGCTGCAGCACTGTTTGGACTGCAGTGCACTGTTTACATGGGCGAAGTAGATACCAAGCGACAGGCACTCAACGTTGCGCGAATGAAGCTCCTCGGCGCCGAGGTAATCCCGGTGACCACAGGCAGCAAAACCCTAAAGGATGCGATCAACGAAGCGCTCAGGGACTGGGTCGCTAACGTTGAAGACACCCATTACCTACTTGGAACCGTAGCGGGCCCGCACCCGTTTCCAACGATGGTGCGCGACTTTCACAGCGTCATCGGCAAAGAGGCGAGGGCTCAGATGCTCGAGGAGTTCGGTTTCCTTCCGGCCGCTCTAGCCGCCTGTGTCGGCGGTGGCAGCAATGCCATTGGTCTATTCCACGCATTCCTCGACGATGAAGGTGTTCAGATCTTCGGCTTTGAGGCTGGCGGCGAAGGCATGGACACCCCGCGCAACGCAGCAACCTTGAACTACGGCAGGCCAGGAGTCCTTCACGGAGCGAAGAGTTACATGCTCCAGGACGAAGACGGCCAAACCATCGAGAGTCACAGTATTTCTGCTGGACTCGACTATCCCGGCGTGGGCCCAGAGCACAGTTGGCTGAAGGATCTGGGGCGCGCTCAATACTGGGGCATTAGCGATGATGAGGCCATGCAGGCACTGAGGCAACTAAGCCAGACCGAGGGAATCATCCCAGCAATCGAGACGGCCCACGCACTTGCTGGTGCCCTGAAACTCGCGAAGACGCTGGAACCCGGTTCTTCAATCCTTATCAACCTCAGTGGACGCGGTGACAAAGACATGGAAACCGCCGGGCGTTACTTCGGCCTTTTAGGAGACTCGAATGAGTAAGTCACCAAAGAGTCAGACGAGAGAGAGACTGGTCGCAAACGAGACTGCCGGAAAGGCATCCTTGGTTGGATATTTTCCAGCTGGGTTTCCAACCTTGCACGAGTCCGTCGAAGCCGCTGTCACGATGTGCGAGAACGGCGTTGATGTTCTCGAGCTAGGGGTGCCGTATTCAGACCCGGTCATGGATGGTCCGGTGATTCAGGATGCGACCGAGCAGGCCCTAGCTAACGGGTTCAAGCTGGCTCAGACATTCGATGCCGTGCGTGAAATAACCTCAAGGGTCGATACTCCTGTGTTGGTTATGACCTATTGGAATCCCGTGATTCAGTATGGAGTGGAGCGATTTGCTCGGGATTTGAAAGCCGCAGGGGGAGCAGGACTCATAACTCCAGATCTGATTCCAGACGAAGCCTCAGAGTGGCTGAAGGTTAGCGATGAACTCGAACTGGATCGGGTTTTTCTGGCCGCGCCAACCTCGTCTGCTAAGCGACTCGCGGTAGCCGCCGAACTCAGCCGCGGTTTTGTTTACTCGGTTTCGACCATGGGCATTACGGGCGCGCGTGAACAACTCGACGCGAACGCGCGAAGCGTTGTGTCTCGGCTCAGGGAGCAGGCGCCCGAGGCCGTTACATGTGTCGGCATCGGCATCAGTACCGCCAATCAGGTTGCCGAAGTGAACAGTTACTCGAACGGAGCTATCGTAGGCTCGGCGTTCGTAAAGGCATACGAGCACGGCGGGCTTTCCGAGCTACGGGCAAAAGTTAGGGAACTAGCCGGACTCGCCGATTAGGCTTATTGAAGTCCGAGAACCAGGAGTTGTTTTGTTTCTGACCGAGATACCAAGCCCGAGCATCAACTACGTTGATCTCGGCCCGTTTCGCATCCACTTCTACGCGCTGTTCATCATCCTCGGCATCTTCGTTGCCGGGTACATGGGCCACAGACGGCTGAAGGCCCGCGGAGCCAAGGGTCTCGAGGTCACCGACATCGCCCTGTGGGCCGTTCCTTTCGGAATAATCGGCGGTCGCATAGTTCACGTACTGACTCACCTCGACGACTATGTCGGTGAAGGAAAAGACATCACCGCCATCTTCAGGATCTGGGAGGGCGGCCTTGCAATCTACGGCGCGCTCATCTTCGGTTTCCTCGGAGCTTGGCTTGGATCGCGCTCGACAGGCATTCGACTCTGGTCTTTTGCTGATGCTGTCGCTCCCGGCATCTTGATCGCTCAAGCAATCGGCCGTTTGGGCAACTACTTCAATCAAGAACTATTCGGCGCACCAACGACATTGCCATGGGGTCTGGTAATTGACCCAGGCAATCCAGCTTTGCCAGCGGGCCTACCGTACGACACTCTCTACCACCCGACATTCGCCTACGAAGCCATTCTGAACCTGGTCGGTGCGGCCGTGCTGCTCTTGCTCGATCGAAAGTTCGAACTGCGCTGGGGCAAACTCTTTGCGATGTACCTGGTCTGGTATTCGACCGTACGCTTCTTCATCGAGGATTTGCGAATCGATCCATCAGAAATCCTGTTGGGTCTTCGCACCTTCCAGTGGTTTGCTCTTGCGGGTATCGCACTAGGTATCGCCCTGTTCGTGGTCCAGAACAGAAGACACCCTGGGCTTGAACCGAGTGTTTACTTCCGCGAACCAGCAAACGAAACGGATGACGCGAGCGAAGAATCAGACGCATCTTACGCGACCGTTGGCAAGACTTCGCAAGATGCAGTCGCGGACACTGTTGCCACCGAAAAACGAGGCGAGTAGTCTAAACTTCTGCTAAAGCGCTCTGCGCTGCTCACGAGGTTTACTTCAAGCCAAAAGCTTGCATCTATTCACGATTTGCCTTCGGGCTGGGCCAACGTTGTCCCTCTAATTTCTAATTGATTGGAGTGCGGCATGCCCTCAACTTCGCCTTTCGCAAGGTTCAACAGCGCACCCGCCGCTCAGGGGCTATACAACCCGAGCTTCGATCGCGATGCCTGTGGACTGGCGATGGTCGCAACGTTGCGGGGAACTGCCGGTCACGACATCGTAAACACCGCCCTGAACGCCCTTCGGAACCTCGAACACCGCGGTGCTGTTGGCTCGGATGCTGGAACCGGCGACGGTGCGGGCATTCTCACTCAGATTCCGGATGCCTTCTTGCGCTCGGTGGTCAGTTTCGATTTACCAAAGGCCGGCTCCTACGCAGCGGGACTGGTGTTCCTGCCAAACGACAGCGCCGAAGCGGATCACGCCATGGCGGCATTCGAAAACCTCGCAGTTGAAGAGAACCTTGAGGTCTTTGGCTGGCGTGAGGTGCCAACCAATCCTGAGGTTTTGGGCGAGCTTGCGCGCCAGGCTATGCCGAGAATCGTTCAGGTGTTTGTTGGCTCGAAAGCAGGCCTGACTGAGATGCCGCTCGAGCGGGCCCTGTTTAGGTTGCGCAAGCGATCAGAGCGAAGCCTCGGAATCTACCACCCGAGTTTGAGCGCACGAACAATTGTCTACAAGGGCATGGTGACGACCCTTCAATTGGAGCCCTTCTACCCGGATCTCTCTGACCCGCGGTTTGCCTCGACCCTCGCGCTGGTGCATTCGCGCTTCTCGACCAATACTTTCCCGAGTTGGCCGCTAGCGCATCCATTCAGGATGATCGCTCACAACGGTGAGATCAACACCGTCAAGGGCAACCGCAACTGGATGCGAGCGCGCGAATCGCAGCTGGATTCGCAGTTGCTCGGCAATCTCGACCAACTCAAGCCGATCATCACACCGGACGGCAGCGACTCGGCATCCTTCGATGAGGTTCTAGAGCTTCTTTACATGGGTGGCCGTTCGCTCCCTCACGCGATGATGATGATGATCCCGGAAGCATGGGAGAAACACAGCGACATCGAGCCAGCGCGCAAGAACTTCTATGAGTACCACTCGATGCTCATGGAGCCTTGGGACGGGCCGGCGGCAGTCATCTTCACCGACGGCTCGCTGGTTGGCGCAACCCTTGACCGAAACGGGCTTCGTCCGGGTCGCTATCTAATCACGGATGACGGATTAGTAGTTCTCGCATCTGAGATTGGTGTAGCCGACATCGAGCCATCTCGAGTGGTCCGCAAGGGCAGATTGCAACCGGGCAAGATGTTCTTGGTCGACACGGTCAACGGTCGCCTGATCGATGATGACGAAATCAAGGCCCAGATCTCGGCTCTGCAGCCGTGGGGTGATTGGGTTGAGCAAAACCGAATCAGGCTCGCTGACCTGCCGCCAAGAGAGCACCTGTCGTCGCCTGCGGGATCAGTCAACCGCAGACAGAGAACCTTCGGTTACACCGAGGAAGAGCTGCGCATCCTGCTAGCCCCTATGGCAAAGACCGGCATGGAACCGATCGGCGCAATGGGATCGGATACGCCAATCGCTGCAATTAGCGACCGCCCGAGAATTCTGTTCGACTACTTCGTTCAGCAGTTTGCCCAGGTGACCAACCCGCCTCTCGACTCGATTCGCGAAGAGGTAGTTACCTCGCTGAGCACGGGCATCGGCCCGGAGCTGAACCTGCTGGACGCGACCCCCGAGCACGCTCGACAGGTAATCCTGCCGTTCCCAGTTCTAAACAACGACGAACTTTCGCAAATCGCTCACATCGACGAGCGCCCGGGATTGGGCAAGGCTTTCACTGCGGTGGGCCTGTATCGAATCGATAGCGGTGCTGATGGGCTGGCTGCACGCATCCGCGAGATTTTCACCGAGGTTTCGGATGCGATCGCTTCGGGGGCCAATTACGTAATCCTGTCTGACCGCAACAGCAACAGCGACCTTGCGCCGATTCCGTCGTTGCTGCTTACCTCTGCCGTGCACCATCACCTGATTCGTTCAGGACTCCGAACCCGCGTTGGTCTAGTTGTTGAGGCTGGAGACGTTCGTGAAGTGCACCACGTCGCGGCGCTAATTGGTTACGGCGCCGCTGCGGTCAACCCATACCTGGCCATGGAAACCGTCGAGCACATGGTCAAATCGGGCGTTATCACTGGAATCACAGCTGACTACGCAACCAAGAACCTAATCAAGGCACTCGGTAAGGGCGTCTTGAAAATCATGTCGAAGATGGGTATCTCGACCGTTCAGTCGTATGCCGGCGCTCAGGTCTTCGAAGCCATCGGCCTGAGTCAAGAGCTGGTCGACACCTACTTCACCGGAACCACAAGCCAACTAGGCGGCATCGGGCTCGAGGTGATCCACGCCGAGAACGTGGCACGCCATGATTCGGCCTACCCACGTGCTGAGCGCGGAAACCCACACGAGACCCTCGAGACTGGTGGGGAGTACCAGTGGCGTCGCCAGGGTCCACCCCACCTGTTCAATCCAGAGACTGTCTTCAAACTGCAGCACGCAACCCGCACCAAGCAGTACGACATCTTCCGCGAGTACACGAAGCTCGTTGACGACCAGGCTGAATCTTTGATGACCCTGCGCGGCCTTTTTACCCTGCGCGAGGGTGTTCGCACTCCTGTTCCGCTAGATGAGGTTGAACCGATCGAGAGCATCGTAAAGCGATTCTCGACCGGGGCAATGTCGTACGGTTCGATCAGTCCAGAGGCACACGAGACCCTGGCAATCGCAATGAACCAGCTCGGCGCCAAGTCAAACACGGGCGAGGGCGGCGAATCGGTCGAGCGACTGCTTGACCCAGCTCGCCGAAGCGCCATCAAGCAGGTCGCTTCGGGCCGTTTCGGTGTGACCAGCATGTATTTGACCCACGCCGAAGACATTCAGATCAAGATGGCTCAAGGAGCGAAGCCAGGCGAGGGTGGCCAACTTCCACCGACCAAGGTCTATCCGTGGATTGCGCGGATTCGACACGCGACTCCGGGTGTCGGCCTAATTTCGCCACCTCCTCACCACGACATCTACTCGATTGAAGACCTCAAGCAGCTGATCTTCGACCTCAAGCGTGCGAATCGCGAGGCTAGGGTACACGTCAAGCTGGTCTCGCAGGTTGGAATCGGTACGGTCGCGGCGGGAGTCGCTAAGGCCAAGGCCGATGTGATCCTCGTTTCGGGCCACGATGGCGGAACAGGCGCAAGTCCACTCAACTCGCTCAAGCACGCTGGAACGCCTTGGGAGCTCGGGCTCGCAGAGGCACAGCAAACCCTTCTCATCAACGGTCTTCGCGACCGAGTGTCGGTTCAAGTTGACGGTCAGATGAAGACCGGTCGCGACGTGATGATTGCCGCACTGCTCGGTGCCGAGGAATTCGGTTTTGCCACAGCTCCACTTGTGGTCGAGGGCTGCATCCTGATGCGTGTCTGCCACCTCGACACCTGCCCGGTTGGGGTCGCCACCCAGAATCCAACTCTGCGCGCACGATTCACTGGCAAGCCTGAGTTTGTCGTTAACTTCTTCGAATTCCTCGCTCAAGAGGTGCGCGAGTATCTCGCCGCCCTGGGATTCCGATCGCTCGATGAGGCAATCGGTCGCTCAGAGTTCATCGATGTCAACCGTGCAATCGAGCACTGGAAGGCGGACGGCCTTGATCTGACTCCGATTCTCGCCCAGCCAACCATCGGCTTGGATGCATCGCGACGCAGAATCACGGTTCAAGATCACGAACTCGAAAAGCATTTCGATCACCAGCTCATTTCGGCGGCGTCGGTTGCCCTGGAAAGCGGCACTCCCGTGAAGATTGACCTGCCGATTACAAATGTTGATCAGGCGGTGGGAACCATGCTCGGTAATGAACTCACCAAACGCTTCGGTGCAGACGGCCTGCCATCGGGAACCATCGACATTAACCTAACTGGCTCGGCCGGTCAGTCATTTGGCGCGTTCGTCCCGAAGGGCATCAAGCTAACTCTGTCGGGCGATTCGAACGACTACGTTGGCAAGGGCCTCTCGGGTGGCATGATCGTGGTTCGCCCGCACGCGAGCAGCGCGTTCGCAGCCGAGGACAACATCATCGCCGGCAACGTCATCGGTTACGGAGCAACCTCAGGAACCCTGCTGCTCAACGGAGTCGTTGGTGAGCGCTTCCTAGTTCGAAACTCGGGAGTCACCGCGGTCTGCGAAGGAGTCGGAGACCATGCGCTCGAGTACATGACCGGAGGTGTCGCTGTGATCCTCGGGCCAGCTGGGCGCAACCTCGGTGCTGGAATGTCGGGTGGTGTGGCTTACGTTTACAAGCTGCGCGCCGACCGAGTCAACCAGGAGTCTCTGTCGACCGGTGAACTTGATTTGTCACCATTGAACGAGAAGGATGCGTCGGCGCTCCAACGCCTGCTCGAACTGCACGTAGCCGAGACCGGAAGTGTGCTGGCAAACAGGTTGCTCGCGAACTTCTCGGCAGAGCTTTCCAACTTCACCCGCATTCTGCCTCGCGACTACTCAAACGTGCTGAAGATTCGAGACAAGGCTGTACAGGCGGGGGTAGACCCAGACAGCCCAGAGGTATGGGAGCAGATCTTGGAGGTAACCAATGGCTGATCCAAGAGGATTCCTCAAGGTCACAGAACGCCAGACAGCCGAGCGCCGTCCGGTTTCGGTTCGCATTCAAGATTGGCGCGAGGTTTACGAGAAGCGCAATTCGGGCGTCATCACTCAACAGGCGGGTCGCTGCATGGATTGTGGCGTGCCGTTCTGCCACCAGGGATGCCCACTCGGCAACCTGATTCCCGAGTGGAACGATTTGACCTGGCGACACGATCTAAAGGGCGCAATCGAGCGACTTCACAAGACCAACAACTTTCCCGAGTTCACCGGGCGACTTTGCCCTGCTCCGTGCGAGTCGGCTTGCGTTCTGGGCATCAACCAACCAGCCGTGACCATCAAAGAGATCGAAGTCTCGATCATCGACGACGCATTCGATGCTGGTTTGGTCACCCCACGGGCTCCAGAGCGCATCTCAGGCAAGACCGTAGCCGTTGTCGGATCCGGTCCAGCTGGACTAGCGGCAGCGCAGCAGTTGACTCGGGCCGGGCATACCGTGGCGGTTTACGAACGGGATGCCAAAATCGGCGGCTTGCTCCGTTACGGCATCCCAGATTTCAAGATGGAAAAGCACCACATCGACAGGCGAATCGCTCAGATGGAAGCCGAGGGCACGCGTTTTCGCCCTGGCGTTTCAATCGGCACTGACATCTCCTGGGAAGAGCTCCGAGCCCGCTACGACGCCGTTGTGGTAGCGACAGGAGCTACAAAGCCGCGCGATCTGCAGATTCCCGGCCGCAACCTTGCCGGCGTTCACTTCGCGATGGACTACCTAACACCAGCCAATCAATGGGTTTCAGGCGACATCGAGCAGCCGCCAATTGACGCTAAGGGCAAGCATGTCATCATCCTCGGTGGTGGCGACACGGGTGCAGACTGTCTCGGCACTGCTACTCGTCAAGGCGCACTATCGGTGACAACCCTCGCTATCGGCATGCAGCCACCAAGCGAACGAAGCGCCAACCAGCCGTGGCCCACTTATCCGACGCTGTTCGAGGTGGCCTCAGCGCACGAAGAGTTCGGCGAACGCAAGTATCTTGCTTCGACGGTCGAATTCGTAGGTGAGGATGGTCGAGTTACTGGTGTGAAGGTTGCCGAGACCGAGTTCCGAGACGGCAAGAGGTTGCCTAAGGCCGGAACCGAACAGGTTATTCCAGCTGATTTGGTTTTCTTTGCATTAGGCTTTTCCGGGGTCGAAGGTGACCTCATCAGTGCACAGTCGGGAATCACACTTGACGAGCGTGGCAACATTGCCCGCAATCAGAGCTGGGCAACCAACCTCGAAGACGTCTTTGTTTGTGGAGACGCGGGACGAGGCCAGAGCCTGATTGTCTGGGCTATCGCCGAGGGACGCGCGGCTGCCGCTGCTGTCGATGCTTACCTCACCGGTGAAACCGACCTTCCAGCGCCGATAAAGCCAACTGACCGAGCACTTTCAATCTAAAGAATTCCAAAAACAAAGAAGGAACAAATGAGACGAGCAAAAATCGTTGCGACCATGGGTCCTGCGACGTCGAGCTACGAGCAAATCCGCGCCGTCATCGAGGCGGGTGTCGACGTTGCACGAATGAACCTGAGCCACGGCGATTACTCGGTTCACGAGTCCGTGTACAACAACGTACGCAAGGCTGCGAGCGATCTGGGCAAAGCCGTTGGAATCTTCGTAGACCTTCAAGGGCCAAAGATTCGACTCGGTCGTTTTGCCGATGGTCCGGTGATGCTCGAGAAGGGCGCCACCTTCAAGATCACGACCGACGAGATTCTCGGTGACGTCAACATCTGCGGAACCACGTTCAAGGGTCTTCCAGCTGACGTAAAGCCCGGCGACCTGCTGCTAATTGACGACGGCAAGGTGACGCTCAAGGCCGTTGACGTAACTCACAACACCGTAACCACCGTCGTAGAGGTGCCAGGACCTGTCTCGAACAACAAGGGCATCAACCTTCCAGGCGTTGCGGTAAACGTTCCAGCTCTTAGTGAAAAAGATGAGGATGACCTTCGCTGGGGTATCCGTCTCGGCGTGGACATGGTCGCACTCTCGTTCGTCCGCAATGCCGCCGACATCGTACGCGTTCACGAAATCATGGAGGAGGAGGGTCGCTTTCTTCCGGTCATTGCGAAGATCGAAAAGCCACAGGCCGTCGCTGCTCTAGAAGAGATCATCGACGCCTTCGACGGCATCATGGTGGCCCGAGGAGACCTCGGTGTTGAACTCCCTCTAGAAGAGGTTCCTCTGGTTCAGAAGCGCGCCGTTGAGTTATCGCGTCGCTGGGCCAAGCCAGTAATCGTTGCCACTCAGATGCTCGAAACAATGATCGAAAACTCGCGTCCAACCCGTGCAGAAGCATCTGACGTCGCAAACGCAATTCTGGACGGCGCGGATGCCGTAATGCTTTCGGGTGAGACTTCGGTAGGCAAGTGGCCAGTCGAAACTGTCTCTGTTATGGCCCGAATCATCGAGTCAACCGAGGAGAACGGTCTCGAGCGCATCCCAGCTCTCGGCACCCGCCCACACACCCACAGCGGCGCGGTATCGCTCGCAGCCGTCGAAATCGCCGAGCTGCTAGGCAGCAAGTACGTTTGCGTGTTCACCGCTACAGGTGACTCGATGCGTCGCGTATCGCGTCTGCGCTCGTCGGTTCCAACGCTTGCCTTCACGCCAAGCGAGACCGTTCGCAACCAGCTGTCGCTGGTGTGGGGAGCGCACTCTTACCTCGTCTCGATGGTCAAGCACACCGATGAAATGATGCACCAGGTCGACGAGATCGTGTTGGCAGAGGGTAAGGCACGAGTTGGCGAGGAAGTCGTCGTAGTAGCCGGAACGCCACCAGGCATCCCTGGCTCGACTAACTCGCTTCGTGTTCACCGCGTCGGCGACGCCGTCAACGAGGCAGCACCCGGCTACGGCCGCTAAAGGTTCTAAAAAAGAAAATGGCCCCGATTATTCGGGGCCATTTTTCTTCGCTGGTGCCGAAAGTGGGACTTGAACCCACACTCCCTTTCGGGAAAAGCATTTTGAGTGCTCCGCGTCTGCCATTTCGCCATTTCGGCGGCTACAAACATCAAGTTTGCGCAACGACTAAATGATAGCCGATTCGTCGCGTGGCAGATTGCCACCTAATCCAATAAGGTATTGGCATGACTCAAGGTGCTGGTCCATTGCGTGTAATCGTCGCCGAGGACGAGTCCATCATCCGAATGGACATCGTTGAGACGCTCACCGAGAACGGTTTTGAAGTTGTCGCAGAGGCCGATAACGGCGAGGATGCGGTCAAGCTAGCGAACGACTTGAAGCCAAACCTCATGGTCATGGATGTCAAGATGCCAAAGATGGACGGCATCAGCGCGGCAGAAGAAATTTCGAAAATCGGCATCCCGGTGGTTTTGCTTACCGCTTTTTCGCAGGCCGAACTCGTGCAGCGCGCCACAGAGGCTGGGGCGATGGCGTATATCGTCAAACCCTTCACCCCTAACGATCTGTTGCCCGCTATCGCGATCGCCGTTTCTCGTCACGAGCAAATCGTGTCGCTCGAAGCGGAAATCGCCGACTTGAACGAGCGATTCGAGACTCGCAAGCTGGTTGAACGCGCCAAGGGGCTGCTTCTCGAGCGTGGACTCAACGAGCCTGAGGCGTTCCGATGGATTCAGAAGGTTTCGATGGATCGCCGACTAACCATGAAGCAGGTCGCGCTCTCGGTTATCGAGCAGTTCGGGCCTAATGCAGCAAAAGACAAGCCAGCGGAGTAGTTGCCTGAACCAGGCCTCGGCTAGCTCTTCTTTTGCCTGATCAGATTCGTGATTCTTACGGTGCTCAGGCGACTTCCTTGATCGTCGCTGATGGCAATTTCGTGCACGGTTAGCGTCTTGCCGAGCGAAATCGCCTCGCAGACTGCCGTCACATACCCTTCAGAAACCGAGCGCGAATGGGATGCGTTTACCTCAATGCCTACCGCGTAGCCGTTGGGGTGGGCCCACACGTTAGCGCTGAACGAACCAAGGCTCTCGCCGAGCACAACATGCGCACCGCCGTGGAGCACGCCGAGCGGCTGGGTGTTTCCCGCAACAGGCATCCGAGCGACCGAACGTTCGGCACTTAGCTCGAGCAACTCGATCCCCATCTTCTCGGCAAGATCGCCTAAACCGCGTTGATTGAGCAACTCTGCTGCTGCTTGGGATGTTTTTGGCTGTGACACTCGCTAAACCTTTCAGTTCTGCACGTTGCTCGTCAGTGCCCACAAGTAGGCTGTTGGCATGCAAGACAACAAAAAGCCTACTCTTCTGCTGATTGATGGGCATTCGCTTGCGTTCAGAGCCTTCTATGCGCTGAGTCCAGACTCGTTCCGCACACCAGATGGTCAGCACACCAACGCGGTGCACGGCTTCATCTCGATGCTCCTGAACATCTTGGGAGCCGAGAAGCCAACCCACCTCGCTGTCGCCTTCGACCTTTCGCGAGAGTCATTCCGAACCCAGGAATACCCCGAATACAAGGGAACCCGAGGCGAAACCCCACCCGAATTTAATGGCCAAACCGAGCTGCTGCAAGAGGCTCTCAAGGCGATGAACATCGTCACGCTAACTCGCGAGAACTACGAGGCAGACGATCTAATCGCATCCATGGCGGATCAGGCCGGCGCGGCTGGTTATCAAGTCTTCGTTGTGAGCGGCGACCGAGACACCTTCCAACTGATCTCGGATTCGACCACCATCCTGTATCCGGTCAAAGGCGTTTTGAATCTTGCCCGAATGGATGACGCGGCTGTTTTCGAAAAGTACGGCGTCCACGCGAAACAGTATCCCGACCTTGCCGCACTGGTTGGCGAGACCTCAGACAACCTAATCGGCGTGCCCGGCGTTGGCCCAAAGACGGCCGCAAAGTGGCTGCAGGAGTTCGGGTCGCTTCAGGCAATCCTGAATTCCGCCGATCAGATTGGCGGCAAAGTAGGCGAGAACCTTCGGGCCTTCAAAGACAACGCCATTCGAAACAGGCGGCTCAACCACCTCGTGCGAGATCTAGAGATAGGGCACAGCTTCGAAGACTTCGAGCTAAACGGAGTAAACGAGGCGGCGGTGCGAGAGGTTTTCGCAAAACTTCACTTCAGGTCGCTGACCGAACGAGTGCTCCGCCTCAAGGGCTCCAGTGCAGTGAGCAAGGGTTCGGGCGAGAGCCGCAGTGCCGAAGTTGCAAGTCTGGAGCAGTCGGATTCCGCGCATCCTCAAGCCGATGCGGCGACCGAAATCGACAGCTCTTCCAGTTCGCCGTTCATCGAGATTGCAATGCCAGAAGCTCACAAGGTTGCAGTCCCCGAAGTTATGAAGTGGCTAGACAGTACGGCGCAGACCGTCGGTCTGGCTTTTGAATTCTCGAATAACCAGGTATCGGCGATTGGGTTCGCTACCGAAAGTACACGCAGATTCGTGCGTATCGGCAACGCCGAACAGCTCGAACCGCTGCGGGGATGGCTGGCGGATGTCGCCAAGCCGAAGGCCGTTATCTCGGGCAAGGACCTGACTCGTGAACTGTTGTCGTTAGGCATCGAACTGCAGGGCATCGATTTCGACGTTACCCTTCTGGCCTACCTGATCAACCCGCTCAAGAAGGATCCCCATCTGGATGATCTTGCCCTCGAGCAGCTCGGCATTTCCGTCGAGCGCGGAAACCCAGATGAACTCATTCAGACCACAGACTTTGAACCCAGCCTCGATGCATGGTTGAGCCTGTTACTTGCCGAGCGAATGTTCGCCGAGGTGAGACGAATCGACAGTCTCGAGGTCTACTCGAACGTTGAGCTTCCGACGAACGCAGCCCTCGCGCGAATGGAGCACTTCGGCATTGAGGTAAACCGCGAGAAGCTGGCGGGATTGCTCGACAGCCTCGCTGAAGAGATTTCTGCTGTAGCTCAAGAGTGCTATGGCATCATCGGCAAAGAAATCAACCTCGGTTCACCGAAACAGTTGCAGTCGGTGCTGTTTGAAGATTTGGGAATGACTGGAACTAAGCAGCTCAAGACCGGCTTTTCAACTAACGCAGCCGCCCTGTCCGAACTGTTCGAGCAGACGGGTCACCCGTTCCTAGAAAAGCTTCTGCTGCATCGTGAAGTTACCAAGATTCGCCAGATTGTCGAGATCATCCTCAAGGCAGTGGCGGCGGACGGTCGGGTACACACGAACTACGTGCAGACCGGAACTTCGACAGGACGACTGTCGAGCGAAAGCCCAAACTTGCAAAACATCCCGATCAAAACCGAGCGTGGTCGACAGATTCGCGACTCGTTCCGAGTGAGCGCCGGCTTCGAGACTCTTTTGACAGCCGACTACTCGCAGATCGAGATGCGAATCATGGCTCACCTGAGCGAGGATCCAGGGATCATCGAAGCGTTCAACCAAGGCGAGGACCTGCACCGGTTCGTGGGCGCGAGGATATTCGGTGTCGCACCGCAGGACGTCACCTCGGCGATGCGCTCGAAGGTGAAGGCGATGAGCTATGGCTTGGTCTATGGCCTCAGCGAATACGGTCTCGCGAAGCAGCTCAGAATCAGCAACGCCGAAGCTAAGCAACTGATGGCCGATTACTTCGAGCGTTTCGGCGGCGTCAAGAGATACCTTTCGCGCGTGGTGGATAACGCAAAAACTCTTGGCTACACCGTCACCGAGTTCGGACGTCGCAGGCCATTCGATGATCTCAACAGCAAGATTTTCACGATTCGAGAGAATGCGCGCCGCGCGGCACTCAACGCACCCATTCAGGGCACCGCGGCAGACATCATGAAGCTCGCGATGATTCACATCGATCGCGAGATGCTTAGCCGCAAACTAAAGTCGCGCATGCTTCTTCAGGTGCACGATGAATTGGTTTTCGAGATCGCACCGGGTGAACTCGACCAAATGAAGAGTCTGGTTACCGAGAAAATGTCGAACGTCATGAAACTTCGTGTTCCACTCGAGGTGCACGTGGGAGTCGGTCAGACCTGGGATGCCGCGGGGCACTGATGGCTGAGCTCACGGTGACGGTTCGACTTCCCGAGGGTTTGCATGCCAGACCCGCGGCTGAGATTGCGGCGATCTGTTCAGAGTGCGCATCCGCGACAGTCTCAAGATTCGGTCAAGAACCCGTGGACGCCAAATCGATTCTCAGTTTGCTCACCCTCGGAGCCAAATCGGGGGAGACCCTGATTTTCCGCGTTGATGGTCCACATTCCGAGGATGCGCTTTCGCGCATCGAACTCTTGGTCGCTAAGCCCTGAGGCACTAGGCTAGAAGGGCTTGTGTCAATCCCGACGCAGGTTCAACCGCGTCTGCCAAAACAGGCGCCCTAGTAATGTCCGTAAAGAGTAAAACTAAACATGACCAACACCCCAAAGAAGCAGATTGCCGTCAACGACATTGGCTCTGCTGAGGACTTCCTCGCCGCAGTTGAAGCAACCCTAAAGAACTTCAACGATGGTGACCTCATCGAAGGCACCGTAGTAAAGATCGACCGCGACGAAGTACTTCTAGACGTCGGCTACAAGACCGAAGGCGTCATCCCAACCCGTGAGCTTTCAATCCGTCACGATGCAGATCCGTCAGAGATCGTTTCGATTGGCGATTCGGTAGAGGCACTTGTTCTTCAGAAGGAAGACAAGGAAGGCCGACTAATCCTTTCCAAGAAGCGCGCACAGTACGAGCGCGCCTGGGGCGACGTTGAGAAGATCAAGGAAGCCGACGGCACCGTTACCGGTGTTGTCATTGAGGTTGTGAAGGGCGGCCTGATCGTAGACATCGGTCTCCGCGGATTCCTTCCTGCATCTCTGATCGAACTTCGCCGCGTTCGCGACCTCGGCCCATACCTTGGCCAGAAGGTCGAAGCCAAGATTCTCGAGCTCGACAAGAACCGCAACAATGTTGTGCTTTCGCGTCGTGCACTCCTCGAGGAGTCTCAGTCGGCTAACCGCAGCACCTTCCTTGCAGACCTGGCAAAGGGCCAGATCCGCACCGGTGTCGTTTCGTCAATCGTCAACTTCGGTGCATTCATCGACCTCGGTGGCGTAGACGGTCTGGTTCACGTCTCAGAACTCAGCTGGAAGCACATCGAGCACGCAAGTGAAGTTGTCGAGATTGGCCAGGAGGTCACCGTTGAGGTTCTCGAGGTCGACCAGGAGCGCGAGCGCGTTTCTCTGTCGCTCAAGGCCACTCAGGAAGACCCATGGCAGGTATTCGCTCGCACGCACGCGATCGGTCAGTACGCACCTGGAAAGGTCACCAAGCTCGTTCCATTCGGTGCATTCGTTCGCGTTGCAGACGGCATCGAGGGTCTCGTCCACATCAGCGAGCTCTCGAGCAAGCACATTGAGCTTGCTGAGCAGGTCGTCTCGGTCAACCAGGACGTATTCGTTAAGGTCATCGACATCGACCTCGAGCGTCGCCGCATCTCGCTGTCGCTGAAGCAGGCTAACGAAGAAGTCGACCCAGAGGGCACCGACTTCAACCCAGCCCTGTACGGCATGGCTGCTGACTACGACGAGAACGGTCAGTACAAGTACCCTGAGGGCTTCGACCCAGCCACCAACGAGTGGAAGGCCGGCTTCGAAGAGGCACGCGCCAAGTGGGAGAAGGAATACGCCGAGGCTCACGACCGCTGGGAAGCTCACAAGAAGCAGGTAGCCGCGGCTAACGCTCTTGCGGCAACCTTGCCTGACGCAGCTGAGCCTGCAGCAGCGAGCTCAAGCTCGAGCTACTCGAGCGATGCAGCAGAGACCGGAACCCTCGCGGGTGACGAGTCGCTGGCGGCTCTTCGCGACAAGCTAAAGAGCGCCGAGTAGTCGACGTTCAACAAGTCAAGCGAAGTGGTCAGGTTTGCGCCTGGCCACTTCGCTTTAACCTAGGCTTTATCCATGTTCCTAATTGGTCTGACGGGCGGAATCGCGGCCGGAAAATCCACGGTAGCCAATGTCTGGCAAACCTTGGGAGCGCATCACATCGATGCCGACGACCTTGCTCGCGAAGCCGTGGCCAAGGGCTCTGAAGGGCTGAGCCAAGTTGTCGAACAGTTTGGTTCGGCAGTGCTTGCAAAAGATGGTTCACTTGATCGCTCGGCCCTGGCGGCCATAGTGTTCGCGGCTCCCGAGCGCAGAGGCAAGCTCGAGGCAATCCTGCATCCAATCATTCAAAAGCTATGCCGAGAACGCCTTGCCGACGCAGAGCGAGCACTGGCGCTAGACGCGATCGTGGTTTACAGCATCCCGCTGCTGGTAGAAACCGACTCCGATCTCAAGTTTGACCGAGTGGTGACGGTAGAAGCGCCGGAGTCTAAGCAAATCGACAGGATGGTCAAGTCTCGAGGAATGTCAGAGGCAGACGCCAAAAGGCGAATCGAAGCTCAGGCAACCCCGGCGCAGAGAGCGCAGCGGGCCGACTATATTCTCAATTCCAACCAGGCACTGGATCTACTCGAAAGGGATGCGCGCGAGTTATTTTCCTCTTTGAAGCAGCAAGCGACGGAGAAGGCTCAGCACGATGGATAGTAGACGTGCTATCAACCCCTTTGAGGTAGTAAGTGAGTACAAGCCGTCGGGTGATCAACCCAAGGCGATTGCAGAGCTGGCCGCGCGTATAAATGCCGGCGAAAAGGACGTTGTGCTTCTCGGAGCAACCGGAACGGGAAAATCGGCCACTAGTGCCTGGCTCATCGAAGCCGTTCAACGGCCGACGCTCGTCTTGGCTCACAACAAGACTCTCGCCGCGCAATTAGCTACCGAATTCAGGCAACTGCTGCCAAACAACGCGGTCGAGTATTTCGTGAGCTACTACGACTACTACCAGCCCGAAGCGTATGTTCCGCAAACGGATACCTTCATCGAGAAAGACAGCTCAATCAACTCAGAGGTTGAGCGCCTTCGCTACAAGGCCACGATGAGCCTACTGTCACGCCGAGATGTAGTCGTAGTCAGCACGGTGAGCTGCATCTATGGCCTAGGCGCACCGGCTGAGTACCTGAACCAGGCAATATCGATCAAGGTTGGGGATCGCATCGACCGCGATGACCTCATCCGCAGATTCGTTGCTCTGCAATACAAGCGAAACGACTACGAGTTTGTTCGGGGTAATTTCCGAGTCAAGGGCGACACCATCGAGATCATCCCGGTCTATGACGAACTGGCGACTCGAATCGAGTTTTTCGGCGACGAGGTCGAAGCCATTTACAGCCTCTCGCCACTAACCGGCGAGATCCAGGCAGCAGAGCAATCCGTAGCGATCTTCCCGGCCAGCTACTACGTCGCACCAGCCGAGCAGATGGGTCGAGCTCTCGAGGCAATCGAAGAGGAGATGCTCGCGAGGGTTCGCGAGTTCGAAGCGCAGGGAAAACTACTCGAAGCCCAACGCATCAAAATGCGCACAACTTTCGACATGGAGATGATTCGAGAAATCGGCTTCTGCAGCGGAATCGAGAACTACTCGCGGGTAATCGAAGGTCGCGAGCCCGGTAGCGCCCCGAGCTGTTTGCTGGACTACTTTCCGGAGGATTTTCTTACCGTCATCGATGAGAGCCACGTGACCGTTCCGCAGATTGGTGCGATGTTTGAAGGAGACTCGAGCCGCAAGCGCACTCTGGTAGAACACGGCTTTCGGTTGCCGAGCGCGATGGACAACCGGCCACTCAAATGGAACGAGTTTCTCGAACGTGTAGGTCAGACGGTTTACCTATCGGCGACACCCGGCAAATACGAACTGGGCGTTAGCGATGGGGTAGTAGAGCAGATCATTCGCCCAACCGGGCTGGTCGATCCACAGGTGGTCATCAAGCCAACCAAGGGCCAAATCGATGATCTGCTTGAAGAGATACGCATCCGCGTCGAGCGCAACGAGCGAGTTCTGGTCACCACACTCACGAAAAAGATGGCCGAAGAACTCACCGACTTCTTTACCGAATCGGGCGTGCGGGTTCGCTATCTGCACAGCGACGTTGACACTCTGAGGCGCGTTGAGCTGCTCAGGGAACTCCGCACAGGAATCTTTGACGTACTCGTTGGCATCAACCTGCTAAGAGAGGGCCTCGACCTACCCGAAGTGTCTCTGGTAGCTATTCTGGACGCCGATAAGCAGGGCTTCCTGAGATCCACTACATCCCTGATTCAAACCATTGGTCGAGCCGCTAGAAACATCAACGGCGAGGTGCACATGTACGCCGATCAGATTACGGATGCGATGCGACAGGCTCTGGATGAAACCGACAGGCGACGAGCGAAGCAGCTCGAGTACAACCGAGCGAACGGTATCGACCCGACACCATTGCGCAAGAAGATTGCCGATATCACCGACCAGATTCTGCGCGAGGAGGCCGACACCGCTCAACTTATCGAGAGCTTTAAAGCGGATTCCAAGCCGGGCCGACAGGGACAGGGCGGCCTAAAACCGCACTTGAACACCAAGAATCTCGGCAGGCAAGAAATCCTCGATGTCATTTTGGAGTTGGATACACAGATGAAGGCGGCAGCCGCCGAACTTCAGTTTGAACTCGCGGCCAGACTGCGCGACGAAATAGCCGACCTGAAACGCGACCTCAGAGACTTTGACCGTCACGCCTAACGGCTCCGACCCAGACTTAGGATTCACTAGTGTCCATTACCAAAATCATGCATGACGACAAACTTGTCGTAAAAGGTGCGCGCGTCCACAATCTAAAGAACCTAAGTCTCGAGATTCCACGCAACGCTATGGTTTGCTTCACCGGTCTCAGCGGATCCGGCAAATCATCTTTGGCTTTTGACACGATCTTTGCCGAGGGACAGCGCCGTTATGTCGAGTCACTGAGCGCCTATGCCCGTCAGTTTCTCGGTCAGGTGGATCGCCCGGACGTTGACTTCATCGAAGGCCTAAGCCCAGCTGTCTCGATTGACCAGAAGTCGACCAACCGCAACCCTCGCTCTACCGTCGGTACGATTACCGAGATACACGATTACCTGCGCTTGCTTTGGGCGCGCATCGGCATCCCGCACTGCGCTGAGTGTGGCGAACGAATCGTCAAACAGACCCCGCAGCAAATTGTTGACCAGATTCTGCAGTTCGATGAGGGCACTCGCTTTCAGGTTTTGGCACCAATCGTCGATCAGAAGAAGGGCGAGTTTGCCGACCTTTTTCGCGATCTGATTACCCAGGGTTTCGCCCGAGCGGTGGTCGATGGCGAAACCGTTCAGCTGGCTGAGCAGGCCCCACTGAAGAAAACGCTCAAGCACGACATCGCCGTGGTCGTAGACCGTCTGGTAGCAAAGGCAGACATCGTTGGTCGACTCACTGATTCTGTTGAAACAGCTCTCAAGTTGGCAAATGGTCGAATCCTGATTGATTTCGTCGATCGCGATGCCAAAGCCGGCGACAATCAGATGGTGTTCTCTGAGCGGATGAGCTGCCCAAATGAGCATCCACTCTCGCTAACCGAGATCGAGCCGCGCACCTTCTCGTTCAACGCACCCTTTGGCGCATGCCCGGAATGCGCCGGCCTTGGCACCAAGATGTCGGTCGACGCCGACCTGGTTATCGGCGACTCCCAAGCCTCGATTCTCGGCGGTGCGATTCTGCCGTGGTCGCAAACCGGAAAGGGCCTGTACCCGTTCTTTCTGCGCAACCTCGAAGCTCTCGCACGCGATCTTGAGTTCTCGCTGGATACCCCTTGGCAAATGCTTGATGACGAGGTTCGCCAGGCTGTTCTGCACGGAAACAACTTCGACGTAAAGGTCAAGTGGAAGAACCGATACGGACGAGAACTTCGTTACACCTCGGGCTTTGAGGGCGTGCTTCGCTATGTTGAACGCAAGCACGTCGAGACCGAGAGTGATTGGGCTCGCGAAAAGTGGGCTGCCTACCTGCGTGAGATCCCGTGCCCAGCCTGCGAGGGTGCCCGCTTGCGTCCAGAGGTGCTGGCTGTCAAGGTTTTCGGCAAGTCCATCCATGACGTGGTCAAGATTAGCCTTGGCGATACCTATTCATTCTTTGAATCGATCGAACTAGACGAGCGGGATGCAAAGATCGCAGCTCAGGTTCTGCGCGAAATCCGCGCGCGTCTCGACTTTCTGCTATCGGTCGGGCTCGATTACCTCAGCCTCGAACGCTCGGCCGGCTCGCTGTCTGGCGGCGAGGCTCAACGCATCCGACTGGCAACTCAGATTGGCTCGGGATTAACTGGTGTGCTCTACGTTCTAGACGAGCCATCCATCGGTCTGCACCAGCGCGACAATCGCAGATTGATTGACACGCTTGTGAAGCTGCGCGATCTGGGCAACACCCTGCTGGTTGTCGAACACGATGAAGACACCATCAAGGCATCCGACTGGGTTGTCGACATCGGACCGGGCGCCGGCGTAAATGGCGGCGAAGTTGTACACAGCGGTCCATACAAAGACATCCTGAAGAACTCAAAATCAATCACCGGTGCGTTCCTGAGCGGGCGAGAGCAGATTGCCACTCCGAAGAAGCGACGCGCAGTTGACCCGAAGCGAAAGCTGCGAATCGTTGGAGCGCGAGAGAACAACCTGCGAGACGTGGACGTTGACATCCCGCTCGGAGTTCTCACCGCGGTAACCGGCGTAAGCGGCTCGGGTAAGTCGTCGCTGATCAACGACGTGCTTTATCAGGTGCTCGCAAACGCCTTGAATGGCGCAAAGGGAGTGGCCGGTCGACACACCAGAGTCGAGGGCCTCGAACTGCTTGACAAAGTCGTTCACGTAGACCAGGCCCCAATCGGTCGCACACCGCGCTCGAACCCAGCGACCTACACTGGCGTGTTCGACCACATCCGCAAACTGTTTGCCGAGACTCCAGAATCCAAGGCCAGGGGATACCAGCAGGGTCGATTTTCGTTCAACGTCAAGGGTGGCCGCTGCGAGGCTTGCGCGGGCGATGGCACTCTCAAGATCGAAATGAACTTCCTGCCAGATGTTTACGTGGCATGCGAGGTCTGTCACGGCGCAAGATACAACCGCGAAACCCTTCAGGTGCTCTATAAGCGCAAGAACATCGCCGAAGTTCTTGAGATGCCGATTGCCGAGGCAGCTGAGTTCTTCGCACCGATTAGCGCGATTGCCCGCTATCTGGTGACCCTGGTCGAGGTTGGACTCGGCTATGTGCGCCTGGGGCAGAGCGCCACCACGCTATCGGGTGGCGAGGCGCAGCGTGTCAAGCTCGCGACCGAGCTGCAGAAGCGCAGTACCGGTCGAACCATCTACGTCTTGGATGAGCCGACGACCGGATTGCACTTCGAGGACGTTCGAAAACTGCTCCACGTGCTGAACAGCCTGGCAGACAAGGGCAATACCGTTCTCGTGATTGAGCACAACCTCGATGTAATTAAGTCGGCAGACTGGATCATCGACATGGGTCCTGAGGGTGGATCTCGGGGCGGTACCGTGCTGGCTGAAGGAACGCCTGAACAGGTTGCAAAGCACCCAAAGAGCTTCACCGGATCGTTCTTGAAGGAGATTCTCGGCTAATGGCAGACGCTCTGCCGTTTCGCCCGAAAACCGGTGAGATTCCCACCGAACCGGGGGTCTATCGCTGGTTGGACGCAAATGGTCGGGTGCTCTACGTAGGCAAGGCCAAGAATCTTCGAGCGAGACTTAGCAACTATTTCGGACCGCTCGAATCACTGCACAAGCGCACGCGACGCATGGTCACGTCGGCAGCAGACGTGCAGTGGACCATCGTGAACTCAGAGTTCGAGGCCTTGCAGCTTGAGTTCACCTGGATCAAAGAGTTCGACCCACCATTTAACGTTCGACTTAAAGACGACAAGTCGTACCCCTACCTCGCGATTTCACTCGGCGAAACGCATCCCCGCGCCTTCATTACCAGGAATCGTGAACTCAAGGGCGTCAAGTACTTCGGGCCTTACACGCAGGCCTGGGCGGTGCGCGAGACGCTCGACACCATGCTCAAGGTTTATCCGGTGCGATCCTGCAGCAAGCCAATCTTTGACCGTGCCAAGCAGACCGGTCGCCCGTGCCTACTTGCCGACATAGGCAAGTGCGCTGCGCCCTGCGTTGCGCGAGTAAGCGACGAAGAGCACCTAGGTTTGGCTAAATCTTTTGCCGACTTTCTGGCAGGTGGCGACACCAAACACATTAAGAAGCTCGAGAAGCTGATGCGCGAAGCATCTGAGCAGCAACTCTACGAATTAGCCGCAAAATACAGGGATGACGTTCAAGCGCTCGAAGCCGTGCTGGCAAAATCCGCAGTGGTGTTCAGCGACCAAACCGACGCGGATCTGTTCGGCATTGCCGACGACGAGCTAGCTGCCGCCGTTTGCCAGTTCATCGTTCGCGGGGGTCGCGTGCGAGGAGTTCGCGGATGGGTGCTCGACAAGGAACTCGAGCGCGAGCCTGGGGAACTCATCGAGTACGTCCTCGAGCACGCGTACGCATCCATCGCAGGAATCGAGGTGCCGAAAGAGGTTCTCGTGCCGACCCAGCCAGATGACCTTGAAGCGCTAGAGACATTCTTGGCCAAGATTCGTGGCAGCAAGGTTGCAATTCGGGTTCCACAACGCGGGGACAAGAAGGCTCTAGCCACCACCGCTGAAGTGAACGCCAAGCATGCGCTCGCTCTCTATAAGACCAGGCGCGTGAGCGATTTCACCGCTAGGGCAGACGCACTGACCGGTCTGCAAAAAGCCCTCGGCCTAGAGGAAGCGCCCCTTCGAATCGAATGCTTTGACGTATCGCACCTCGGCGGAACCGGAATTGTCGCCTCGATGGTCGTCTTCGAGGATGGCCTGCCAAAGAAGGACCAGTATCGACGCTTCGCTATCGAATCCTCGACCGACGATACCGACTCGATCTATCAGGTTTTGACGCGAAGGCTCAAGTACCTATCCAAGGATTTCATCGCCTCGGAAGAAGCGCGCGACAACCAGCAAGTGGCCAAATTCGCGTACCGACCGAATCTGCTCATCGTCGATGGTGGCCAACCTCAGGTGAACGCCGCCGCACGAGCGCTCCGCGACAGTGGGGTCGACGACATTCGCGTGGTTGGAATTGCCAAACGCTTGGAAGAGCTGTGGATGCAGGATTCGGATTACCCCGTGATTCTGCCCAGAGCCACCGATGAGCTGTTTCTGGTTCAGCGCTTACGTGATGAAGCCCATCGTTTCGCGATCTCGTACCAGCGCAACAAGCGCAAGGAATCGGTCACTTCACGTTTGCTCGAGATTCCAGGTCTCGGCGAAAAGAGGGTTTCGGCCCTGTTGCGGCACTTTGGCTCAGTAAAGCGACTCGGGCTCGCCTCGGCTGATGAAATCGCACTGGTAGCAGGAATCGGGCCGATTCTGGCACAGCAGATTCGCGCCGAATTGAACGATTAGGAACCAGTTTCAACTTTCCCGCTCTCGGCGTGTCGCAGTTCACTAGACTTTGATTTCACACAGCCGAACCCGCTCGTCGAGATCAGGAATTGAATTGAACCAGGCCGCCCAAGTGCAGAGAAAGCACGAGTTGCTTTTGGTCACTGGCATGTCCGGCGCTGGTCGCTCGACCGTTGGAAACGCGCTAGAGGACCTTGGCTGGTACGTGGTCGACAACCTGCCACCCCAGATGCTTGACCCAATCGCCGATCTGTTCCAACTCGCAAAAACACCGCTGCCGCGTCTCGCAGTCGTAATCGACGTGCGCGGTGGCGAGTTCTTCGGTGCGCTGACTGATCACCTGGTGACCCTTCGCGCCCACGGTGTGAATCTTAGGGTTCTGTTTCTTGAGGCATCTGATTCCACCCTCATAAAGCGATTCGAGCAAGTTCGTAGGCCACATCCGCTGCAGGGGAGCGGCACTATCCTCGACGGTATTACCGAGGAGCGCAGGCGACTCTTGAGCGTGCGTGACCAAGCCGACGTTCTGATTGATACCAGCGATCTGAACATTCATCAGCTCAGCACCCGGATAGCCGATGGTTTCTCGCTCGAGCATTCCGGGCGGTTGCACATAACCGTGATGAGCTTCGGATTCAAATACGGCACACCATCGGATGCCGACCTCATTGCCGACATGCGATTCCTGCCGAATCCGTTCTGGAACGAAGAGTTGCGCCCATTTACGGGCGAGGATGCGCGCGTGTCAGAGTTTGTTTTGGGCCAAACCGGCGCCCGGGAGTTCCTCGACAACTACCTCGCCGCTCTGCGACCCGTGCTCGCGGGCTATCAGACCGAGAACAAGCGCTACGCAACCATTGCCATCGGATGCACCGGCGGAAAACACCGTTCGGTAGCCATGGCTGTCGAGCTATCCAAACTTCTTAGCGGCTCACCTGGCGTGAGCGTCAGCACCAAACATCGTGACCTAGGCAGAGAGTAGAGACACATGGCACTCACACCTGACTTGAAAGATGAACTCGCTCGACTCGAGGTTCAAAAGAAGATTGTTCGCGCTGCCGAGTTGGCCACCGTGCTGCGCTTTGCAGGCGGTCTTCACCTGATCTCGGGCAAAGTTGCCATTGAGGCCGAGGTTGACACAGCTGCGCTGGCACGTCGCATTCGCAAAGACATCCTCGAGCTGTTTGGCATCGAGAGCGAATTGGCCGTCATCTCGCCGAGCGGAATCCGTCGAACCAGCCGCTATCAGGTTCGTGTGCTGCAGCAGGGCGACGTTCTCGCGCGCCAGACAGGCTTGCTCGATCAGCGCGGTCGCCCGGTGCGCGGCCTACCGGCAACCCTGGTCTCCGGCTCGATCGAAGAGGCACAGGCAATCTGGCGTGGCGCCTGCCTGGCCCACGGGTCGCTAACCGATCCCGGCCGAAGCGCATCCCTCGAAGTGACCGCCCCGGGTAATGAGGCAGCCATGGCACTCGTTGGCGTGGCTCGCAGGCTAGGCGTATCCGCGAAGGCACGCGAGGTGCGCGGTGCGTTCAGGGTTACCGTTCGCGAGGGCGAGGGAATCTCGGCCATGTTGACCCACATGGGAGCCCACTCGCTGGTTCTGCGATGGGAGGAACTGCGCCTTCGCCGGGAGGTGCGGGCCACCGCCAACCGCCTGGCAAACTTCGACGATGCGAACCTGCGCCGATCAGCCCAAGCCGCGGTGGCGGCAGGGGCACGTGTCGAGCGAGCGCTAGAGATCCTGGGCGATGACATTCCCGAGCACCTCAGCTATGCGGGCAAACTGCGCCTCGAGCATAAGCAGGCTTCTCTCGATGAGCTAGGGCACCTAGCCAACCCACCTATGACCAAGGATGCGATCGCCGGCCGCATCCGCCGCCTATTGGCGATGGCCGACAAGCGCGCGGCAGAGTTGGGAATACCGGCGACCGACGCCTTTATTCCTGACGGCTACGAGGACGAAACCGACGCAAAGTAGCGACGGCTTCACGAATTCGGAAGAAATTCGCAAGCCTGCTGTTTAGAATTCTGACAACGACCAAGGAGCACAAATGTCAAAGTACGTACTTCCAGACCTGACCTACGACTACGGTTCACTCGAGCCAAACATCTCGGGAAAGATCATGGAGCTACACCATGACAAGCACCACCTGGCATACGTCAACGGGGCGAACACCGCACTTGATCTGCTAGCGGAGGCACGTGAGAAGAACGACCTCACCTGGGTCAACAAGCTGCAAAAGGATCTAGCCTTCAACCTCGCTGGTCACGTGAACCACACCGTGTTCTGGCGCAACATGTCTCCAGAGGGTGGCGACAAGCCGTTTGGCGAGCTCGAGGCTGCCATCAACGAATTCTTCGGCTCATTCGATGGTTTCCGAGCACACTTCACCGCTTCGGCGCTGGGCATCCAGGGCTCTGGCTGGTCGATTCTGGCCTGGGATGTCTTGGGCGAGAAGCTCATCATCGAACAGCTCTACGATCACCAGGGCAACCTCGCTCCGGCTTCGATTCCACTTCTGATGCTGGACATGTGGGAGCACGCCTTCTACCTGGACTACCAGAACGTCAAGGGCGACTACGTAAAGGCATTCTGGAACATCGTCAACTGGGCCGACGTGCAAGAGCGTTTTGAGGCTGCTCGCACCAAAACCCGCGGTCTTCTGCTAGCCTAAACAGAGTTTCTCCACCCAACGGCGCGTGGCTGAATAGCGGGTTTGAGACCCGATTTCTTATCGCAACCGCGCCTTTTTACGGCGCCTAAAAACGCATGGAGACAAAATGGCAACTCGTGTTGGCATCAACGGCTTTGGACGCATCGGCCGCAACTACCTTCGCGCCGAATTGGCAAAGGGAACTGACCTAGAGATCGTCGCTGTAAACGACCTTTCAGACCCAGCATCGCTCGCACACCTGCTGAAGTACGACTCAGTAACCGGTCGCCTGAACCAGGACGTAACCGTTGATGGTCAGAACATCATCGTCGGCGGCAACGTCATCAAGGTTCTGGCAGAGCGAAACCCAGAAGATCTACCTTGGGGAGAGCTTGGCGTAGACATCGTTATCGAGTCGACCGGTCGCTTCACCGATGCCGAGAAGGCCGCAGCGCACATCAAGGCCGGCGCCAAGAAGGTAATCATCTCGGCACCTGCTACCGGAGAAGACGGCACCTTCGTGATTGGTGTAAACGATCACCTCTACGACAGCGAGAAGCACCACATCATCTCGAACGCATCCTGCACCACCAACTGCCTCGCTCCGTTCGCAAAGGTCTTCAACGACAAGTTCGGCATCGAGAACGGACTGATGGTTACCGTGCACGCTTACACCGCTGACCAGAACCTGCAGGACGGCCCACACAGCGACCTTCGCCGTGCTCGCGCCGCAGCCCTGAACATCGTCCCTTCTTCGACCGGTGCAGCAAAGGCCATCGGCCTGGTTCTGCCAGAGCTCAAGGGCAAGCTGGACGGCTACGCACTGCGCGTTCCAGTCCCAACCGGTTCGATCACCGACCTGACCCTAGTTTCGAAGACCGCGGTTACCATCGACGAAATCAAGGCAGCCTACAAGGAAGCCGCGGCGAGTGGCCCACTCAAGGGCATCCTGAAGTACACCGAGGACCCAATCGTTTCGGCAGATATCGTCACCGACCCGCACTCGTCGATCCTCGATGCCGGCCTGATCAAGGTCATCGGCAACACCGTCAAGATCAGCTCGTGGTACGACAACGAGTGGGGTTACTCAAACCGCCTCGTCGAACTAACCGAATTGGTAGCAAGCAAGCTCTAAAGAAGAGCGGAAAATCTCTAGAAGCTGGGTTCAGATGTTGATTGTCTGGACCCAGTTTCCTTGGGAAAGGCAAGAAACATAGGATGCCAATGCGCACACTGAACTCACTTCCAGATCTAGCCGGCAAGCGCGTAGTTTTGCGCTGCGACCTAAATGTTCCGCTCGACGGAGATCGCATCACCGACGACGGCCGCATCGTGGCCTCGGTGCCCACGATCAAGCGACTCACCGACGCGGGGGCATCCGTAGTAGTGATCTCTCACCTCGGGCGCCCCGAGGGCAAGCCTGAGGCGAAATACTCTCTCGCTCCAGCCGCGAAGCGTCTTGGTGAACTGCTCAACCAAGAGGTCTTCTTCGCGACCGACACCATCGGAAGCGAGGCCACCGGCGCTGTGAAGGCGCTGGCACCAGGCGGGGTAGTGGTTCTCGAGAACCTGCGCTTCAACCCCGGTGAAACCAGCAAGGATGCTGCCGAGCGCTTGCAGTTCGCAAAGGCACTGGCCGAGTTTGGCGACTTCTTCGTGAGCGACGGTTTCGGAGTCGTGCATCGCAAGCAGGCGAGCGTATTCGAGCTAGCCGACCTGTTGCCGAGCGCCGCCGGCCTGCTGATCGAGCAAGAGGTTTCGGTGCTGCAGAAGCTCACCGTTGACCCTGTACGTCCGTACGTCGTGGTTCTCGGCGGCTCGAAGGTGTCAGACAAGCTCGGCGTCATCGATCATCTGCTGCCAACTGTTGACAAGCTCCTGGTTGGTGGTGGAATGGTCTTCACGTTCCTCGCCGCTCTTGGCCACAAGGTTGGATCCAGCTTGCTCGAGCAAGACCAAATCGACACCTGCAAGGAATACCTCAAGCGTGCTGCCGAGCTAGGCATCGAGGTCGTGCTGCCTACCGACATCGTCGTGGCCAGCAAGTTTGGCGCCGATGCCGAAGTCCAGATCACGGCGGCGGATGCGATTGAGCAGACTCCGTTCGGCGCCAGCGGCTTGGGTCTCGACATCGGCCCGGCATCGGCAGAGCGCTTTGCGGCAGAGATTTTGGCAGCCAAGACCATCTTCTGGAACGGCCCAATGGGTGTTTTCGAGATCGACAAGTTCGCTAACGGAACTCGCACCGTTGCAAAGGCCCTAAGCGAAACCGCCGGCTTCGGCGTGGTCGGTGGCGGTGACTCGGCGGCTGCGGTACGCATCCTCGGATTTAGCGACGAGCAGTTCGGTCACATCTCGACCGGCGGCGGCGCCAGCCTCGAGTTCCTCGAAGGCAAAGAGTTGCCTGGTCTCTCAATTCTCGGACTCGAAAAATAACTAGCGAAGGGCGAATCATCATGGCAAAGCGCATCCCATTCATCGCGGGCAACTGGAAGATGAACCTGGACCACCAGCAGGCCATTGCACTCGTGCAGAAGCTCGCCTGGACCCTCAACGAGGCAGGTCACAACTATGCAGAAGCAGAGGTTGCGGTTTTCCCTCCGTTCACCGACCTGCGAACCGTGCAGACACTGTTTGATGCAGAAAAGTTCGAGCTAAAGCTTGGCGCTCAGGACCTGTCGAAGCACGACTCAGGCGCTTACACCGGCGAAGTCTCTGGCGCATTCCTAGCGAAACTTGATGTGGATTACGTTCTAATCGGCCACAGCGAGCGTCGCACCTACCACGGCGAGAACGATGAACTGGTTCAGGCCAAGACCGCAGCGGCGTTCAAGCACGGCCTTATTCCTGTGATCTGCGTCGGTGAGACCCTTGAAGAGCTCGAAACCGAGGGACAGAGCGCGGTACCTGTCAGGCAGACTCTCGCCGCTCTGGCGAACCACGACAAGCTTGGCGATTTCGTGATTGCCTACGAGCCGGTTTGGGCCATTGGTACAGGCAAGGTCGCCACACCAGAAGAAGCCGCCAACGTCTGCGGCAAGATTCGCGAAGCGATTGCTCAGCACCACGGCGATGAAGTCGCACAGGCTACTCGCATTCTCTACGGTGGCTCAGTCAAAGCCAACAACGTCGCTGGCTTCTTGAAGAGCGTCGAAGTTGATGGCGTTCTGGTCGGCGGAGCAAGCTTGGACGCCGACGAGTTCAGCGGTATAGCGCGCTTCCAGAAGCACATCGTCCTATAATTCATAAGGTTCGAAAAGATTTCGTTTTGAACCTGGCTCCAGCCAAAAACCTGAGGAACCTCTAATGGATGCAATCAAAATCGGTCTGTATGTGTTGCTGACCATCACCAGCCTGCTGCTGACCCTGCTCATTCTGCTGCACAAGGGCCGCGGTGGCGGTCTTTCGGACATGTTCGGTGGTGGCGTCACCTCGAACCTGCAGACCTCAGGTGTGGCCGAGCGAAACCTCAACCGCATCACCATCATCCTCGGCCTGGTTTGGGTCGTCGTAATCGTTGTCCTAGGCCTGTTCACTCGCTTCGGTATCTAGGGGTAGACCATGTCGGCTAACGGCTCATCAATTCGCGGCTCCCGCGTGGGCGCAGGCCCAATGGGCGAGCAGGATCGCGGCTATAAAGCCGAGCGAATCGCTCGCAGCTACTACTGCATCAACGGACACGTGCAGACCCCGCACTTTGCATCGAACGTTGACGAGACCGAGATACCAGAGCAGCTGGACTGCCCGAACTGCGGACTTCCTGCCGGACAGGACAAAGACAATCCCCCGGTGGTGGCCAAGCACGAGCCGTACAAGACCCACCTCGCATACGTCAAGGAGCGTCGCACCGACGCTGAGGCAGCGGAACTATTGGATGAGGCCGTGTCGGCCGTGCGCGACCGTCGCATCAAGGCAGCTCAGGCTGCCGCCGCTAACGCCTAAGCTGGGATAACTGCGGGCCACAAACGAATCGTCTTGGCCGGCTGGGTAAACGTAAATTAGCCAGCCAGTTGCTGGGCAGCGGCGCTATCGATAAACCAACGGTTAGCCACCGTTCCGCGCACACGGCCAACCGGAAGTCTGTCAGGTTCGTTCGACAGAGCCGTTGCCAGGGCAGCGGCTTTATCGGCACCAGCAATTAGGAACCAAATCTCTTTAGACCCGTTTAGCACCGAGTAGCTTAAGCTGAGTCGTTCGCTCGGTGGCTTTGGAGAG
>CAYTNT010000002.1:0-64744 GCA_964439235.1 uncultured Rhodoluna sp.
GATGGAGGCAACGCACGCGACTGCCGTGCGCGATGCATCCGTACCATTTTTCGGGCCGCATCAGTCCGGTGTTGAGCTAGAGCTCCAAACCTTCACTAATTTCTTAGCATTCGACCTAGATCCAAGCACCGATTTGGCGGCTTTCAGGCGTTGGATGTCCTTGCTCACGGATGACATTTCGAGACTTGTTCGTGGCAAGCCGGTGCTGGCCGATGCGCAGCCACAGTTGGCTATGGGGCCGGCTCGCTTGACGGCGACGGTCGGAATATCTCCCGAATTTTTCGGCAAGTTGGGAATTCAACGGCTTAAACCATCAAATTTCAATCAGGTTCCGAGCTTGAAGATCGACGACTTGAAAGATGAATTTTCGCTTGGAGACGTGCTCCTTCACGTGAGCGCGGATGACCCTATCGTGCTCTCCCATGCGGTGCGTGCGCTAATCAGAGACAGCCTTGCATTTGGTCAGGTGCGATGGTCGCAGCAAGGTTTCTCGAATGCACAAGGTGTTGTTCCCGGAGGGGTCCGACAGCGCAACCTGATGGGTCAGGTCGATGGCACAGAGAATCCAGAGTTTGGTTCTTCTGACTTCGATCGCATCGTTTGGATCGATGCCGATTCCGCCGAGCAGCCTTGGACTGTCGGGGGAACACAGATGGTTCTTCGACGCATCCGAATGAATCTGGACACTTGGGACAAACTGGGCCGCTTCGACAAAGAGATGATTATCGGTCGCGACCTAACTGTTGGAGCACCTTTGGGTAAAGCCAAGGAAACTGATGTTCCAGATTTCGCTGCCCGACGACCAAACGGTCTCCTCGAGATTCCGGCCTTCGCGCACATCAGACACGCTCACCCTCAGAATCCGCTTGAGCGATTCTTCAGAAGGCCTTTCAATTTTGAAGTCGGTGTATCGCCGAGTGGCTCTCCCGATGTCGGTTTGCTTTGGGCTGCCTATGCCCGTGATTTAGCCAACCAGTACCTGCCCGTTCAGGAGCGGTTGGCCAAGGTAGATGTCTTGAATCTCTGGACAACCCCAATCGGTTCTTCTGTTTGGTTTATCCTGCCCGGCATTAGCGGGCCGGATCAAATCTTGGGGCAATCCTTGCTCGAAGCCGCCGAACGCGCCTAGCCGGCCCGTAACATTGGGTCGTTTTTCCCAGAGCCAGACGGCTCGAGTTCTAGACTCGGCTCATGGCAAGACTGATTATCGGCCACGGCTACTCGAACCTCAGGCCCGCTGAGCACTGGCAGCATCGACTGGCAGTAGCAGTGAGAAACAACGGACATCAAGTCTTTTACCCGCAGTTTCCGTCGCCTCAAGCACCCCGGGTCGAAGAGTGGCAGGATTTGCTGATTTCAGAGACGCACATGGCCGCAGCGCTGGATGGACACGGCGAACTCATCTTTGTCGGCCACTCGCTCGGTTCGGTGAACTGGTTGCTTGCCGCCGGCAACGGAGCACTGCCTGCCACCTTCGATCGAGTGCTGCTGGTGGCCCCCGCCGCGCCCGAACTGCTCAGCATCGCCCCGGGGTTCGAGCCGGCCCTCGGCAGCGCAGAGTTTGTTGCCGCGGTGCACGCATCCGCTCGGTCAATTTCACTGCTCGGCAGCGACAAAGACCCGTGGTCGCCACGCGGTATCGAGCAAACCTACGCGCTGCCGCTTGGTTTGCCGGTCAAGATCATCGAAGGTGCGAAGCACTTCTCGAAGGATGACGGCTTCGGCCCCTGGCAAGGCGTAATCGACTGGATTGATTCGCCCGAGGCTGACCTTCAGTTACGCTAGAAGTACCCTTTCGGTGCTGCCGCGAGCAGCTAGAGAGGTGCTCCCGATTTGCCCCACGGAGCAACGCTAAAGCACAGGAAAATCGATGAGGATTTTGCTAGTCGGCGCCGGTGGCGTCGGTGACGCTATTGCCAAAGTTGCGGCAAAGCGTGATTTCTATGAACTAATCGTGGTTTCTGACTACGACCTTTCGCGAGCCGAAAAAACAATCGAGTGGATCCGCCGCAGGCACGGTGACGACAAGGCATCGAGGTTCTTGGCGGCCAAGATCGACGCATCCAACGCCGCCAACGTGACCGAACTGGCGCGCGCGCACGCGATCACGCATGTCGTGAACGCTGTCGAGCCGAAGTTCTTGCCAACCGTGTTCAGCGGTGCCTTCACGGCGGGTGCAAACTACCTCGACATGGCGATGAGCCTCTCAGAGCCGCACGAGACCGACCCGTTCCACAAGCCGGGCATCAAGCTCGGCGATGCCCAGTATGCGGTTCACGAGCAGTGGGAGCGCGCCGGCAAGTTGGCGCTAGTCGGTGTTGGCGTTGAACCTGGCCTATCGAACGTGTTCGCGCGTTACGCCGCTGACCACCTGTTCAGCGACATCGATGAGGTCAGCGTCAAGGACGGCTCGAACCTCTCGGTGACCGACGAAAACGGCAACGAGATCTTCGCTCCAAGCTTCTCGATTTGGACCACCATCGAGGAGTGCCTAAACCCGCCGGTGCTGTTTGACCGCAGCAAGGGTTGGTACACCACCGAGCCATTCAGCGAACCCGAGATCTTCGAGTTCCCAGAGGGTATCGGCGCTGTCGAGTGCGTTAACGTCGAGCACGAAGAGGTAACCATGCTGCCTCGTCACATCCGTGCCAACAAGTTCAACTTCAAGTACGGCTTGGGCACCGACTTCATCAACGTTTTGAAGCTGCTGCACACCCTCGGCCTCGACCAGACCAAGCCGCACCGAGTTCGCTCGCTGCAGGGTCCGGTGGATGTCGCACCGCGCGACATGGTTGCCGCTGTGCTGCCTGACCCGGCCAGCATTGGCCCGCGCATGACCGGCAAGACCTGCGCTGGCGTGCTGGTTACCGGTAAAGATAAGGACGGCAAGGATCGCGCAACCTACCTGTATCACGTGGCCGACAATGCGCAGACCATGGCCGAGTATGACGCCCAGTGCGTTGTGGTTCAGACCGCGTTCAACCCAGTGATCGCTCTCGAACTAATGGCTCAGGGAACCTGGCGCGGAGCCGGTGTGCTCGGCCCAGAGGCCTTCGATGCCAAGCCATTCCTTGACCTGATGTCGTCGAGCCTTGGCTACAACGAGCGTTGGGTTGCGCAGGAGCGGCTGCCGGCAAGCCCGCTCCGTCATCCATAGAGATTAATTAGAGGCTGAAGTGACCGACCGCCAGACCGCATACGATGTCGCAATCATCGGGTCGGGTTTTGGCGGCTCGGTCGCTGCGCTGAGACTTGCTGAAAAGGGCTATCGGGTGCTGGTCATCGAGGCCGGTTCGCGCTTCGAGGATTCAGACTTCGCCAAGACCAACTGGAATCTCAAGAAGTATTTGTTTTTTCCTCGACTAGGGCTCAAGGGCATCCAGCGAATGGATCTGCTCAGCAATGTGCTGGTGATGTCTGGAGCTGGAGTCGGTGGCGGCTCGCTGGTCTACGCAAATACCCTCTATCGTCCTGAAGAGACTTTTTTCAAGACCGGCACCTGGGCGCAAATGCGTGACTGGCAGGCCACCTTGGCGCCGCACTACTCCACCGCCGAGAAAATGCTGGGTGTGACCCCAAACCCGTTCTTCTCAGAGGCCGATCTCGTGTTGCGACGAGCAGCCGAACGCGGTGGATACGGCAGCACCTACCGAGCGGCCCCGCTTGGCATTACCTTCAAGGTGCCCGACGATGCGCCGAACCGCGACCCTTACTTTGGCGGCAACGGACCGGCGCGTAACGCCTGCATCAACTGCGGCGAATGCATGACCGGATGCCGTCACGGCGCCAAAAACACCCTCGTCAAGAACTACCTGTACTTCGCCGAGCGCGCGGGCGTCGAGATTCTGCCAGACACCACCGTTGACCGGATCGAGCAGATCGATGGCGGCGACTCGGTTACCGGCTACCGGCTCAGGATGCGCGCATCCAACCGAACCCCGCGCTTCAAACGCAACCTGACCGTGCTCGAGGTGCCGCAGGTTATCGTCGCGGCAGGGGCGCTCGGCACCGCTCGTTTATTGCAGCGCTCGCGTGCCGCGGGCGGGCTGCCAGGCATCAGCGACAAACTAGGTCACCTGAGCCGCACGAACTCAGAGTCGCTGCTGGGCGTGGTTGCCAACAACGACGACCACGATTTCAGCGTAGGCAGCGCAATCACATCCTCGGTGTTTCCGTCACCCGACACCCACGTCGAGCCTGTGCGCTACGGCAGAGGCAGCGGCATGATGGGCATGTTGCAGAGCGTCTTGGCCAGCGGCCGTTCAGGAGACCCGCGCCGCGATGCCCCGAACCCAGCCAGGCTGATCTGGGTCACACTCACCAACCTGTGGCGACTGCCGAGCTTCTACAATCTGCGCAGTTGGCCCCAGCGCACGTTGATTCTGCTGGTGATGCAGGCTCGTGACAACTCGCTGGTCACCCAGCTCAAGCGCACCTGGCTCGGTCGCCAAAAACTAATCTCAAAGCAGGGTCACGGCGAACCTAACCCCAGCTGGGTGCCAGCCGGTCACGACCTGGCACGTTCGATTGCCGAAGACATCAAGGCCACCCCAGGTGCCGTGGTTGGCGAACCATTCGGCATCCCGCTCACCGCACACTTCATTGGCGGATGCGTAATAGCGCCAAGCCCCGAGCAGGGCGTGGTTGACGAGTATCTGCGGGTCTATGGCCAGCCCGGACTCCACGTTTTTGACGGCAGCACCTTGAGTGCCAACCCCGGGGTGAACCCGAGCCTTACGATTGCGGCTCAGGCCGAGTGGGCCGCCGCCAGCTGGCCTCGATGCCAAGCCCCCAATAACTGAATCCGATGATCATGGCGGCTCCTAGAAGTCCAAGCCAGCCCAGAGTCTCGCCACCGATCGAGGATGCGATGATCACAGCCCAGACCGGCTCGGTGCTGAGCAGCAGGCTCGCTCGGCTGGCCGAGGTCTTGCGAATGCCAAACATCAGACCGACGAAACCAAACACCGAGGCGAACCCGACCAGGTAGAGCAACACGAGCCACTGCGCCAATTCGTATCCCTGCGCCGTTTGAAGCACTTCGCCGGGCACCAGCACCAAATAGCCGAGACCGATTACCGCGAATTGCATCGTCGTCATGTTGAACGAGCTAACCGGCTTGCCCGCAGTGAGTTTCGCTTGCGCGGTTGTGGTCCAGGCCCGAATGACCGCCGCAACCAGCATGATGAGGTCGCCGAAATTGATGTTCTGGATGCCGCCAGCGCCAACCAGAAGGGCCACGCCGACCATCGCTCCGGTGCACGCGATGAAGAACTTGGGCGGCAGCCAGTTGCGCGACCAAATGCTCTCAAAGACTGGGGTGAAAACTATGGTCAGCGAAATGATCAATCCCGCGTTGGTTGCCGAAGTTAGGCTGATGGAGTTGGTCTCGATCCACATGATCAGGCCGACCAGAAAGCCCCAGAGCGCGCCCAGTCGAACATCCCAACTGTTGAACCGAGCAAACTTGCCACGACTGTAACCGACTGCCCAAATCAGGATCATCAGCAGCGCTGCCATGCTGAATCGCAGCGACAGCATCCCCGCAATCGGGCCGTGTTCGGTCAGGTTTTTGGCCGCCAGATAGCTAGAGCCCCAGACCCCGGCGACCAGCAGAAGCAGCGTATCTACCGACTTGAATTTGAACAGCTTCGCCGGCTTCAACTTGATTTGGCTCGCTTGCTGAACAGCCCCTGGGCAAATGCCGCACCCGCGACAACTATCAGTGCACCGACCGGTTCGTGCCAGTGCAAGTCTTCGCCGAGCACCATGACGCCAAGTGCCACGGCCACAATCGGGGTAATCAAAGTCACCGAGGATGCGATTGTCGAACCAACTTCGGCGATCACGCCGTAGTAGAGCCAGTAAGCCATGCCGCTGCCCAGAGCGCCGAGGGCGATCATCGCCAACACGGTCTCGGTCTTGACTTCACCGATGGTTAGCGGACCAAAGAAATAGAACGGCAAGAGGGTGATTGCGGCGGTCGAAATCTGCCCGAAAGTGTTGACCGAGGTGGGTAGGCCGAGCGGGCCGATGAAGCGCCTCATGAAGGGGGTTCCGAATCCGTAGCAGGCGATAGCTGCAATCAGCGCGAGCACGGCTGTGGGTTCGGCGTCGCCAAAGCCACGCCATACGCCCAACACGACGGCGACGCCAAGCAGGCCGATGGCGAGGCCGATCATGGTCTTCAGGTTTGGCCGCTCTTCTCTAAAGAACAGCAAGATCATCAACACCGTCATCACCGGAGTCGCTGCGTTGATGATTCCGGCCAGTGCGCTCGAAACGTGCTGTTCGGCATAGGCAAAGAGCACGAATGGAATTGCGCTCATGAAGATGCCGCCGAACCACATGGTCAACCAAGTTTTCGGGTCGCGCGGCAGTTTGTGTCCGCTGATCTTGATAATCGCAAACATGACGATTGCGCCGATTGCCAAACGCCAAAAAGCCACGCCAACAGCCGGAAGAGCCTTGGCCCCGATAGCGATGAAGAGAAACGAACTACCCCAGATGAGCCCAGCCAGCAGGTACTTGGCGAGCCAGGATTTGCTGGCTGCGGTGCTGACTTGGCTCACCACTAGAGCCTAGTTGCCGCCAGCTACTGCTCGTAGCAATTTAGTTCGGTGACTTCGGCGGTCGCGGCTGCATCCTCGTACGATTTGAGAATGAAGGTGACGGTCTCGCCGTAGCCCACATAGTTCACAACATCATTCGTGAAGTCGATCTTGACGCCGGCGTCATCCAGAATGTCAATCTCGGCGTATGCGCCACCCGGACAGAAGGCCTCTGAAACTGCCTGAAGCACCCAGTATGAGCAGCCTGTGCAGTCGATGTCTTCGGAGTTGTAGGAATCGGTCACGAACTTGTAAGCCATGTCGTAATCGAAGATGTTCTGGTCTACCTGGGTGAAGCCCGCAGGAACCCAGCTTGGCGATCCAAATCCTGAGTTATCTGGTTCGCTCAACCCGCCCGAGGTCGAATTGTCTTCGGTTGCGTAGGTCGAGTCGTCTTGGCTGGTCAATGAGTCTTGAGTTGCGGTGTTGTTGTTTCCGGCTGAGGTCGCGAGCGAGATGCCAACGATTCCAAACAGCACGACACCGGCTGCGATGAGTCCGATGGCGAGACCGCGCTTTGATCCAGTCGATTTCGAGGATGCCGATGACGCAGGCAAGCCCTGATAGGCATAGTCGGCGTGCGACATTCCCGCTGGTTTGAACGGGTCTTGCTGTTCTGCCTCAGATGCTGGCTGCGCAGGAGCTTCGGCCACCGGCTTGCCGCAGTTGGTGCAGAAGCGCATATTCGCGTTCAGTGAGTTTCCGCATTGGGTGCAAAACATGGGCTACCCCCGTCTACTGGTTCGGGGTCGAATGGCACACTCGACCGTGCATCAAAGTTTATTGGTCGAAAAAAGAAGTGCCCCACCAAGTTACTGGCGAGGCACCTCGAGTTAGTTATGGGGTTAGTGAGTGCTCGGCTCTTGCTCAACCTCGGTGCGGTCGCCCGACCAGAGCGTGTGGAAGGTGCCGTCGAGGTCAACTCGCTTGTAGGTGTGGGCTCCGAAGAAGTCGCGCTGACCCTGGACCAGGGCTGCACCTAGGCGCTGGGCACGCAGGCCGTCGTAGTACGACAGCGAGGATGCGAATGCCGGAACCGGGATTCCCGCAAGCGATGCGTTCGCGACCACGGTTCGCCACGACTTGAGTGACTTGGCAACCGCATCCTTGAAGTAAGGGTCAAGAATCAACGATTCGAGGTTGGCGTTTGCGCCGTAGGCATCCGCGATTCGGTTTAGGAACTGAGCACGGATGATACAACCGCCGCGCCAGATCTTCGAAACGGCTCCGAGGTCGATCTTCCAGCCGTATTCCTTTGCGCCGGCGCGAATGGCGTCGAAGCCCTGCGCGTAAGCAACCAGCTTGGATGCGTAAAGCGCACGACGGACGTCCTCGACGAAAGCTGCCTTGTCGGCGATGCTCCAGGTGCTGGCGTCTGCAGGCAGGCCAGCCTTTGCGGCAGCTGCACGCTGCGATCCCTGCGACGAGAGCGAGCGGGCGAACACTGCCTCGGCGATGCCCGAAACCGGGGTGCCAAGGTTCAGCGAGGTCTGAACAGTCCAGACTCCGGTGCCCTTTGAGCCGGCCTGGTCGAGCACGACGTCAACGAATGGCTTGCCGGTCTTGGCGTCAACCTGCTTCAGCACCTCTGCGGTGATTTCGATCAGGAACGACTCGAGGTCGCCCTTGTTCCACTCTTCGAAGATGCCGGCGATCTCGGCTGGGCTGTATCCGCCAGCCTGACGCAGGATGTCATAGGCTTCGGCGATGAGCTGCATGTCGGCGTACTCGATGCCGTTGTGAATCATCTTTACGAAGTGGCCAGCGCCGTCGGTGCCGACGTGGGTCACGCAAGGCTCGCCCCCTGCAACGGCCGCGATGGATGCCAAAATCGGGCCGAGGGTCTTGTAGGCCTCTTCTGAACCGCCAGGCATGATCGAAGGCCCCTTGAGCGCGCCCTCCTCACCGCCCGAGATTCCGGCTCCGACGAAGTTGATGCCTTTGGCGCGAACTTCGGCCTCGCGGCGAATGGTGTCGGTGAACAGTGCGTTTCCGCCGTCGACAATGATGTCGCCCGGCTCGAAGCGCTCGGCAAGCTGTGAGATTACGGCATCTGTTCCTTTGCCGGCCTGCACCATGATGATTGCGGTGCGTGGCTTGGCAAGCGAGGCAACGAAGTCATCGATGGTTTCGGATGCGATGAAGCCAGCTTCTGGGTGTTCGGTGATTAGCAGGTTGGTGCGCTCCCATGAGCGGTTGTAGACGGCAACGGTGTTGCCCTCTCGGCTTGCCAGGTTTCTGGCGAGGTTTGAGCCCATTACGGCCAGGCCGACAACGCCGATATTGGCTTTACCCGAGTGCGATTGAGTCATGAAAATTCCTTGATTGGGATTTGCGAGAAAAGAGGGGGAGTACGTCTGCGGACCTAGTCACAAGTTTATTCGGAAATAAAAAAGTAAAGTGGGGGTTTACTAAACTGTAAATGGTTCGATTGAAGAACCCGAATGCAGAGAGGTGTGAACCCAAATGCCAGCGGTAACCGCAGACACGCTAGTTTTGCCAAGGATGAGCCTGATCACCGGCCGCGCTCGAGCGGTCAAGTCGGTGACCTTTGGTCCGCAGGCCTATGAGGGCGAAGGCTTTCCGGTAACTCGAGCATTCGCGGGGGTCAGCTATGCCGATCTCGACCCATTCATCCACATGGATCAGATGGGAGAGGTTGAGTACGCGCCGCTCGAACCAAAGGGCACCCCGTGGCATCCTCACCGTGGTTTTGAGACCTTTACCTACATGATCGACGGAACCTTTCAGCACCAGGACAACCACGGTGGCGGGGGCGTTATCAAGGACGGCGCAACCCAGTACATGACCGCGGGTGCCGGCGTGCTGCACATCGAAACTCCGCCCGAAGACCTAGTGATGTCCGGCGGAATTTTCCACGGCATTCAGCTTTGGATCAACCTGCCATCGCACGCCAAGATGACCAACCCGAACTACCAAAATCTCGAGGGTGGCGACGTCACGCTGTTGGCCAGCCAAGACGGTGGCGCGCTAATCAGGCTGCTCGCCGGCGAGATTGATGGTCACACCGGCCCTGGCAAGTCATTCACGCCGATCACCATCGCACACGTTTCGGTAGCCCCGGGCGCATCGGTTTCGATTCCGTGGAACCCGATGTTCAATGCGCTCGGCTATGTGCTGGCCGGCTCGGGCAAGGTTGGCGAGGACGCCGCGTTTACGCAGTCGGCATCCATCTCGACCGGTGGTTTGGCTGTGTTTGGTCAAGGCGACCGCATCGTGCTGACCGCCGACCCATCGCAAGAAGCGCGCTACGGAGGCTTCGAGGTCTTTCTGCTCGGTGGCCAGCCGATTCGCGAACCGGTGGTGGCCTATGGCCCGTTCGTCATGAACAGCAAGCAGCAGATCATTCAGGCGATGGAGGACTACCAGTACGGTCGCTTCGGTCAGATTCCAGAGGATGCGTTGCAGCCGTTCCACGGCTAACCCGCACCGGCCATGTTGCTAGTTGAACCCCGTGAAATCAAGCTGACCACGCGCAGCGAGATCGCGGTTCGTCGCACGATTCCGCATGCCAAACTGCGACGAGTCGGGGCGTGGGTGTTTCTCGATCACTTCGGGCCGACTCCTCAGGTGGATGGCATGACCGTGGCGGCTCACCCTCACACGGGGTTGCAGACAGTGACCTGGTTGTTCGAGGGTCAAGTGCACCACCGCGACAGCGTCGGCTCTAGCCAGCTGATTCGCCCGGGTCAGCTGAACCTGATGACCGCCGGCACCGGTGTTGCCCACAGCGAGAAGGCGAGGGTTGCCGCCGAAGTGTCGAATCTGCATGCGGTTCAGCTGTGGGTCGCCCTGCCAAATAGCGCTTCAAATCAACCGCCCAGTTTTGAGCATCTAAATGAGTTGCCTCAATTTGAGTCACCCAATCTGACCGGCACGGTATTCATTGGCGAGCTCGCCGGGGCAGCTTCGCCCGCAAAGGTGTTCTCGCCACTAGTGGCCGCGCAACTTGACCTAACTGGTATCGCATCTATCGATCTTCGGCCCGATTGGGAATACGCGATTCTGCCGGTTGCCGGCGGGGTGTCGGCATTTAGCGCTGATGGTGAAACCCTCGAGGCCGCCGCGACCGAACTGGTTTACCTGCCGATGGGAAAAGACCGGTTGACGCTAGAGCCCGCGGGCGACCAAGGCGACCCGAGCGCCAAGACGGCGACCTTACTTCTGATCGGCGGCGAACCGTTCGATGAGGAAATCATCATGTGGTGGAACTTCATCGAACGCACACCCGAGGCAATCGCGGCCAAGCGCGAGCAGTGGAACGCGCGCGAAACGCATCCCGTCGCAGGTTTTGAAAACTTCGAAGATGAAATCGGCGGCTGGATTCCGGCCCCGGAGCTGCCCAACGTAACTCTCAGGCCGCGCGGTCGCAGCTAGTTTCCGTAGCCAGCAGGGTTGGCAATCAACTTGTCGAAGGCTAGTTCGGCAGACCCCAGCAGCAAGCTGTCAGAACCCAATTCGGCGGTGCGCAGAATCACTGCCTCGCGGGATGCCGAAAGCGAACCGTTGGTCATTCCCTGAAGCAGGCGCTCTTGATCAAGCCAGTAGAGCGCGGTCAGGAATCCGCCCAGCACGATGACCTCCGGGTTGAAGATGTTGACGTAATTCGCCAGAGCCTTGGCCAGCACATCGATTTGCTTCTGTGCTACCGCGAGCACCTCTTTAGTGCGGTTGGCCAGCAGCGCCGACTGAAGCTCTTCGTCATTCACGTTCTTGAGTTTGAGCGCAGCGACTAGATCCTCGCGGCGCACCAGCGATTCGACGGTTCCCGGGATGCCCGAGTAATCGACCTGCTCGCTATCTGAAATGCGCACGTGCCCGAGCTCGCATCCGTAACCGGTAGCTCCTCGAAGCTGGATGCCGTTTGTGATAACTCCACCGCCAAGGCCTGAACCGCCCCACAGGTAGATCACGTCGTTGAAGTTGCGGGCCGCTCCAAACAGGTGCTCTGAACGGCAACCGAGGGATGCGTCATTGTCGAGATATACCGGCAGGTTGATTTCTTGCTGAAGCAGGTTGGCCAGCGGAACCTCTACCCAACCGAGGTGAGGCGCAAATCGCACGACGCCGTCACCCAGACGCACCTGTCCCGGGACGGCGACGCCAACACCCACGACCTTGACAGCGCTGCCCAAGTTGTCGCGAATCTTCTGAATCAAGCGAGCCGACTCTTTGACAATCGTGCCCACCGGCGTGCCCGCAGCGTAATTGACTCGCTCTTCGAGAACGACCTTGCCCGAGAGCGAGACCGCGGCCACCGCGAGGTATTCGAGTTCGGGGTGCACCGACATCGCGACAACATTCGAGGATGCGGAAACCTGGATGCTTGGTCGCCCGAGACCCTCACGGGCCGAACTCATGCTCTCTTCAACGAGCGCGAGCGCAGTTAGCTCTTCGACAAGGGTTGAAATCGTGCTTCGGTTCAGTCCGGTCAGCTGACCGAGGCGTGATCTCGAAATCGGGCCAAATCGGTGAACGAGCCCTAGCACGGTCGACAAATTGTGCTGGCGCAATGCATCGCGGCCCTGCCCCAATTTCTTAGAGCTGGCGAGGATATCGACCATCGGCAGTCTCATTTCATTTGTTGTTTTAAGCACATTTAAGTTTGTCAAAAGTGCGATCTCCATTTGAGCATTACGCATATTGTCAATTTATTCAACAAATGTTTGTGTTTTCTAATTTGCAAGCGTTTCCAGTATTTATGCGGTCAAGAGCCCCGTTACTGGGTTGTTATCAAGTTGTTAGCAGTTTGAAAGCGTAAACAATCTTTTGACTTTGTTTAGTGTGCAAACATAATCTCGACTCCAATGTTGAGTCCCCTTGTAACACTGGGGGTAACCCGCAAACAATCAAAGAAGGGAGATCTAGTGAAGAAGTCTTCGCTGTTCTCATTGGTTGCAGTGGCTTCGGCTGCCGCACTAGCCCTGACCGGTTGCTCGGCTCCAGCCGAAGAGACCGGCTCAACCCGCGCATGTGTAATCCTGCCTGACGCCGACAGCGGCACCCGTTGGGAGACTGGAGACCGTCCAGCTCTCGAGAAGGGTCTGACCGACGCTGGCTTCGAGGCTGACATCCAGAACGCTCAGAGCGACGCTGCAAAGTACGCAACTATCGCTGACGCTCAGCTCACCAAGGGCTGTGGAGTAATGCTTCTGGTTGACTTCCAGGGTGCTGCAGTAGCAGTCACCGAGAAGGCTAAGGCCGCTGGCGTTCCAGTTATCGCCTACGACCGCCCAATCGCTGGCGCTGACTACTACGTATCATTCGACAACGAGACCGTTGGTGCAATGCAGGGTCAGATGATCCTCGATGGCCTAGCTGCTGCTGGCAAGGACGTCACCACCGCAAGCATCATCTACTCGTCGGGTGACCCAACCGATGGCAACGCTGCCATGTTCCTCAAGGGTGCTCTAAGCGTTCTTGACCCTGCCGGTGCAAAGGCTGCCTTCACCATGGAGGGAACCTGGGACGGTGCCAAGGCTGGAACTCTGTTCGAGCAGGCATTCACCGCAGTTAACGGCAAGGTTGACGCTGTTCTAGCGCCAAACGACAACAACGCTGCATCGATCATCTCGATCCTCGACAAGAACGGTCTGACCGTTCCTGTTTCGGGTCAGGACGCATCGGTCGCTGGTCTGCAGAACGTTCTGCTAGGCAAGCAGACCGCTACTGTCTACAAGCCATTCCAGCTTCAGGTCGAGGCTGCGCTGAAGGTTGTTAGCGCAATCTTGAAGGGTGAGACCTACTCAGCCAACAAGACCCTCGAAGACGGCACTCCTTTCGTCACCGTTGACCCAGTGGTCGTCGGTCCAGACAAGGTAAAGGACGTAGTCGCTGACGGCAACGCAAAGGCCGCTGACATCTGCACCGCAGACGTAGCAGCTGCTTGTGAGAAGTACGGCGTCAAGTAACAACTAAGTAGTACCGGCTGTGCGCCAGTCAGATCCTTGACTGGCGCACAGTTTTACTAAAGGAAGAAAAGGAAGAGCAAAGTGAGCGTTCCAGTCGTTCAGCTTTCGGGCGTGAAGAAAAGCTTCGGCCCGGTAGACGTCCTCAAGGGCGTAGAGCTAGTAGTCGAGCCTGGCAAGGTAACCGCACTTGTCGGCGACAACGGTGCCGGAAAGTCGACCCTGATCAAGGGTTTGGCCGGTGTCCAGCCATACGACGAAGGAACCGTGCTCTTCGAAGGCCAGCCGGTTGACCTCAACAGCCCGCGTCACGCATCCGCTCTCGGAATCGAAGTCGTGTACCAAGACCTCGCGCTCTGCGAAAACCTCGACATTGTTCAGAATATGTTCCTCGGTCGCGAAGACATGCGCACCGGAACCCTCGATGAGGCGAGCATGGAATACCAGGCCGCTAAGGCCCTGCAGAGCCTCTCGGTCAAGACCGTAAAGTCGGTTCGCCAGAAGGTTTCCTCACTCTCGGGTGGTCAGCGCCAAACTGTGGCGATTGCCCGTTCGGTGCTTCGCTCGGCCAAGCTCGTCATTCTGGATGAGCCAACCGCCGCCCTCGGTGTCGCACAAACCGAGCAGGTGCTAAACCTCGTGCGCAGACTTGCCGACCAAGGCATCGCGGTCATCATGATCAGCCACAACCTGGTTGACGTCTTCAAGGTCTCTGACAACATCGCCGTGCTTTACCTCGGCTCGATGGTTGCCCAGCTAAAGACCACAGAGACTAACCACAGTGAGGTAATCAGCTACATCACCGGCCTCAAGACTCAGCAGGAGAACAGCTAAATGTCAGACCTAACTCTCAAGACCGGACAAGAAGGAACCGCCAAAGAGCAGTTCAAGGCTTACCTGTCGCGTCTTCGCGCAGGCGACATGGGTGCTCTGCCGGCAATCGGTGCGCTGCTGGTTCTAGTCGCGCTCTTCGCCAACCTGAGTGAGTACTTCCTCACTCCAATCAACTTCGCAAACCTGTTCGTTCAGGCTGCAACCCTGATGATGATCGCTTCGGCACTGGTCTTCGTGATTCTGCTCGGTGAAATCGACCTCTCGGCCGGTGTCACCGCGGGCACGGGCATGGCTATCTTCGTCAAGCTGAACCTCGACTTTCCGCAAATTCCGTGGATTGTGATGCTCGCCCTTGCATTTGCGCTGGGCGTTGCAACCGGTGCAACTATCGGTTACTTCGTTGCCAAGATCGGAGTCCCTTCGTTCGTGGTTTCGCTGGGCTTCTACCTTGCGTTCCCGGGCGTGATGCTCATCATCCTGGGTGACGGCGGTGTTCTTCGTCTCGAGGTTCCAGAGATCAAGGCGATCATGAACGAGAACCTCCCAATCTGGGGTGGTTGGGCGATGCTCGCGGTAGCTGCACTCATCACCCTGGCCATGGGCCTTTGGGATCGCTCACGCCGAATCAAGGCCAACCTTCCAGTTCGTCCGATCCTGTTCCTTGGCCTCAAGGTCGCGGGAATCCTGGTCATCGGTGCACCAGCGGTCTACTACATGAGCATCAACCGTTCGTTCAACGCCGCGATGCCAATCGCCGGCGTGCCGATGGTTGTGCCAATCGCGCTAACTATCTTGTTCGTGGCTACGTTCGCTCTTGACCGCACTCGCTTCGGCCGTCACCTCTATGCGGTAGGTGGAAACCCTGAAGCCGCTCGTCGTGCCGGTATCAAGGTCGCCAAGATTCGCATCAGCGCATTCATCATCTGCTCGACCCTCGCGATGGTCTCGGGTGTCTTCAACGTATCCCGCATCGGAAACGTCGAGTCGGGAGCAGGTCGTGCAATCGTGCTCTCGGCAGTTGCAGCCGCGGTGGTCGGTGGCGTGAGCCTCTTCGGTGGTCGCGGTCGCCTTGCCCACGCAGCAATCGGTGCCTTCGTTATCGCAATCATCGACAACGGTCTCGGCCTGATCGGTATGCCTGCGGGCATCAACTGGGTGGTCACCGGTGGAGTTCTGCTGATCGCAGCAACCATCGACGCACTTGCCCGCAAGCGCAGCGGAGGCTCGCTGACGCGACTATAGCTGTGGTTCGGGTTGGTCGTGCTCGCCTTCATGACGCGGCCAACCCGAACAACAACCCCTGAAACAGTGCAACACCCTCTTCGAAGGCAGTAAACATGAAATTCACCAACGGTTACTGGCTCTTGAAAGAGGGTGTTTCGCTATCTGCGGCGACGCAGGTGCAACGCATCCAGTCTTCGGATCAGTCGGTCAAGCTGCTGCTGGCTACCCGAATGGTCGAGCACCGCGGGCAGACGCTGAACTCGGCAACTCTCGAACTCGAGGTCGATTCGCCAGCCGAATCAGTGCTCAGGATGCGTGCCACGCACCACCGCGGCGGCAAAGCGCCGCTGAAGTTTGCGCTGAGCGAGTCGCCGCAGTCACTCGAGTTGGTCGAGGGCGACGGGTCGCTCACAATCGGCAGCGGCGACCTAAGCCTTCGCGTGCAAACCGAGGGTCGCTTCGGCGCATCCTTCATCGCCGGTGGCAGTGAACTCACCAGAATTGACCAGCGCGGGCTGTTCTTCGCAGACACCCCCGACGGGCGGTTCATCTCGGGGCAGCTGGCGCTTGGAGTGGGCGAGAAACTCTATGGCCTGGGCGAGCGGTTCACGCCGTTTATCAAGAACGGCCAGACGGTTGACGTGTTCAACGAAGATGGCGGCACGGCCAGCGAACAGGCTTACAAGAATCTGCCGTTTTATGTCTCGAGCGCGGGATACGGAGTGTTTGTCAACCACACCGGACGGGTCTCGTTCGAACTCGGCAGCGAGACGGTCAGCCAGGCGCAATTCTCGGTGGCCGGCGAATCGATCGAGTACCTGGTGATCTATGGGCCGACCCCCAAGCAGATTCTTGGGCGCTACACCGCGCTGACCGGTCGCCCCGTGCTTCCCCCGGCATGGTCGTTCGGGCTGTGGCTCTCGACCTCGTTCGTCACCGAGTACGACGAACAGACTGTCTCGAGTTTTATCGAGCAGATGAAGCAGCGCGAGATTCCGTTGAGCGTATTTCACTTCGATTGCTTCTGGATGAGTGAATACCAGTGGTGCGACTTCGAGTGGGATCCGCGAGTGTTTCCTGACCCGGCAGCCATGCTCGCTCGCCTCAAGGCCGACGGGCTCAAGATTTCGCTATGGATCAACCCTTACATCGGACAGGCATCGCCGCTGTTTGACGAGGCTGCCGAGCACGGCTTCTTGCTGCGTCGCCCCGATGGTTCGGTCTGGCAGTGGGATCTGTGGCAGGCGGGCAACGCCATCGTCGATTTCACAAACCCGGGCGCTCGCGAATGGTTCAAGAGCAAGCTCAAGCCACTGCTCGACATGGGCGTGGACTGCTTCAAGACCGACTTTGGTGAGCGCATCCCGCTCGATGTCGTCTACTTCGACGGCAGCGACCCCGAGCAAATGCACAACCTGTACACCCAGCTCTACAACCAGACCGTCTTCGAACTGCTCACAGAACATTCCAAGCAGGATGCGATTGTCTTCGCGCGCTCGGCTACTGTCGGCGGTCAGACGATGCCGGTGCACTGGGGTGGCGACAACTCTGCCACGTATCCGTCGATGGCCGAAAGCCTTCGCGGCGGCTTGAGTCTGAGCCTTGGCGGCTTCGGATTCTGGAGCCACGACATCGGTGGTTTCGAGGGCAAACCAGACGCGGATGTGTTCAAGCGCTGGGTGGCCTTTGGTGCACTCAGCTCGCACTCGCGCTTGCACGGCAACGAATCGGTGCGCGTGCCCTGGGCTTTTGACGAGGAGGCGGTCGAGGTGACCCGCCACTTCATGAAACTCAAGGCACGCCTGATGCCATACCTGTTTGCGAAGGCCGTTGAGGCGACCGAGACGGGCATCCCGATGATGCGCCCGATGCTGCTCGAGTTTGCCGACGACCGAAACTGTTGGCACCTCGACGAGCAGTACATGCTTGGCGATGCACTGCTAGTAGCCCCGGTGATGTCGGCCGACGGCGTCAAGCAGTTCTATCTGCCGGCAGGCGAGTGGACCAACTTCCTGACCGGCGAAAAGCTTCAGGGTGGTGCCTGGCACGAGCAGCGCTTCGATTACTTTGGGCTACCGCTTTTTGTGCGCCCGGGCAGCCTGATTGCGCTGGGAACGCGCGACGACCGCGCCGACTACGAGTATCAGGATCACTTCGAACTAGCCGGCTTCGGTGCGATGCCAGGGCAATCGGTGACTATCTATTCGCCCACTCACAACCGACTTGGCGGCCGCGCGCCGATTCGCGCGAGCTGGAGCTAACGTGTCGAATCCCGCAGTCACCACAATCTTTGCGGCCGACCCCGCGGCTCATGTTTTCGATGGTCGGCTATTCGCCTACGTCAGTTACGACCAGCCGTTCACCAACACCCACGACTCGATGGTTTCGTATCACTGCGTGTCGACCGATGACATGGTGAAATGGGTCGATCACGGGCAGATTCTGTCGCTCGAGCACGTGCCCTGGGCGCTGAGTCACATGTGGGCAATCGACTGCAACTACTGGCGCGGCAGCTACTATCTCGTGTTCTGCGCGTTCGACCGAGAGACCAGCACCTTCAAGACCGGTTTGGCGGTCAGCGAGCGACCCGAGGGGCCGTTCGAAGACCTCGGAATCATCCAGGGCGTCGAGTGGGGTCAAGACCCGAGCCTGTTTATTGACGAGGTTGACGGCCGGCTCACGCCGTATCTGGTTTGGGGTGGGCGCGGCTCGATTACGATGGCCGAACTCAACGAGGATTTGCGTTCGGTCAAGCCCGAGACCGTGACCGACCTGAGCGGTTCGCTCGAGGGCTACGAGGGGCCGTTCCTGCACAAGCGCGGCGACACCTATTACCTGACCTACCCGGCTCTAGATGGCGAGAAATGGCCGCAGCGCATGTGTTACGCCACGTCACGGAATCCGCTCGGCCCATACGAGTCGAAGGGCGTTTTCATTCCAGAGTACGAGGGCAACAGCGGCACGATTCACGGCTCGGTGGTCGAGTTCAAGGGTCAGTGGTACGCCTTCTATCACTCGGCGTGGGTCTCAGGGCTTTCGACCTCGCGCTCGATGATGGTTGACCGCCTCGAATACACCGCGGCGGGCGAGATCGGGCTGATAAACCCGTCGAAACAAGGGGCGGTGGATGCGATCACGCGAACCGTCACGATACTCGATGCGGCCGCAGGCGCATCCTCGGGTTCGAAGCTGCACGGGGCTCGGGTTTCGACTGAGTTTGACGGCTCGACCGGGCACGGCTGCGTCACCGGACTGCTGGGGCAAGAAACCGGGGTCTCGGTCTGGTTCGACTTCGGCGGCCATGCTGCGGATGCGAAACAGCGGCATCGGGTCTCGGTTCGCTATCGCAACGCGGGGCCGGACTTCAACGGACGCGTGCTCTTCGGCAACCACCTGTTCTACGACGGCAACCAAAACCAGTCCTACGAGCAATACATCAATCGCGGCACGGTGTTTGCCTCGACAGGCGGCGAATGGCGCGAGCTCGAGATAGGCGAGCTCGAGGTTTCGCCTGGCGGATACCGTATTCGACTCTCGGCAAGCCACAACCTCGACCCGCATTCGCCGGCGGCCGCCGCAGATGGCATCCAGATCGACTACTTCAAAATCGAACCGATCGAACCAACCTTTCCAACCAACTGACCCCGAAAGGCAGCCATGATTCAAGAATTCGGCCCAGATTTTCTGTTCGGCGTGGCCACCGCCTCGTACCAAATCGAGGGTGCCGTCAACGAGGACGGTCGCGGCAAGACCGTTTGGGACACCTTCTGCGAGACTCCGGGTAAAGTGGCCCGCGGTGAGTCCGGTGCGATCGCGAACGATCACTATCACCGCTACCTCGAAGACATCCAAATCATGAAGCAGATGGGTGTGCAGGCATACCGGTTCTCGTTGGCCTGGTCGCGCATGTTTCCAGAGGGTGATGAACGTCGAGAACAGCGCGGGTTCGACTTCTACAACCGCCTAATTGACGCGCTGTTGGATGCCGGCATCGAGCCAATTGCCACGCTGTACCACTGGGATCTTCCACAGGCGCTGCAAGACCGCGGCGGTTGGGCCAGCCGCGAGGTGCCTGAGCGTTTGGGTGATTACGCATCCGCTGCCGCTGCAGAGTTCGGCGACCGCGTGACCCGATTCGCGCCGATCAACGAGCCGTGGGTGATGTCCTGGTTGGGCTACGGCCTCGGCTACCACGCCCCCGGCATCGCAGACTTCGATCAGGCGATTGCCGCATCCCACCACACGATGCTCGGCCACAACAACGCGTTCAAAGCGATCAAGGCCGTTCGCCCGAATGCCAAGGTTGGGCCGGTGCTCAGCCAGAGTCACCCAGATGTCGACGACATCACCGACCCCAAGCAGTTGCGTGCCGCCGCGGTGTTCGACATGAACCAGAACAAGTTCTGGATGGATGCCTTTTTCGCCGGCAAGTATCCCGAGCTCGCTTACGAGATCTACGGCGAGCGCCTAACCAAGCACATTCGGCCCGGTGACCTCGAGTTGCTTCCGAACGACTTCGTGGGGGTCAACTATTACTTCAACACGCGAATCGGGCACGAGGTTGAGCCAACGCATCCGAACCGGGTTCGCGTGGTCGATGAATTGGCGGGTTTGAGCATGATCAGCACCTCGGTCGGGCAGGTGACCGACATGGGCTGGCCAATCACCCCTTACGGACTCGAAGACCTACTGGTTCGCTGGACTCGCGAATACCCCGAGACCCTGCCGCAGATCTTCATTACCGAGAACGGTGCCGCCTATGACGACGAGCCGGGGGCAGACGGTCGCGTGCGCGATCAGCGCCGCATCGATTACCTGAATGACCACCTGCTTGCTCTGAAGTCGGCCATTGGTCGAGGGGCCAACATCGGTGGGTACATGCAGTGGTCGATGATGGACAACTTCGAGTGGGCCGTTGGATTTGCTAAGCGCTTCGGGATTGTTCACGTGGATTACGCGACCCAGAAGCGAACCATCAAGGATTCGGGCTACTGGTATCGCGACACCATCGCTACCCGCGGGCGCAATCTCAAGGAGCGGTTCGTTGACTTTGCCTAGCGGTTTTCGCGTGAATTCCCGAATCCGAATCATTTCGGATAACGACTACTCGGGCGACCCCGATGGTTTGGTGCAGCTGGCTCACCATCTTTTGAGTCCATCGTGTGAGATTCGCGCGATTATCGGTTCGCACCTCGGGGCAGATGATGGCGCTTGGCGAACCAACAGTGAATCGGCTGCCGATGCGCTTGCCAAGGTTCGTGAGTTGCTGGCGATTGGTCGCTTTGGGCAGGGCATCCCGGTGTTTCAGGGGTCAAATCATGCCATGCAGGCCATCGATGAGCCGATTGCGAACGCTGCGGTTGAGTTCATCATCGAAGAGGCTATGCGCTCCGACACGGATGCTCCACTTTTCGTCGTTTGCGGCGGCAGCCTCACTCAGATTGCGTCTGCCTGGTTGCGTGAGCCGCGCATCGGCGAACGCCTTACGGTGATTTGGATCGGCGGTGCCGAGCATGCTGGTCGGCATATTCCCCAGGGAGTTCCGCAGCTCGAATACAATCTGGCCGAGGACATTCTGGCCGCTCAGGTTGTGTTCAATCACAGCAACCTAAATCTTTGGCAGATACCACGGGATGCCTATAGGCAAACTATCTTCAGCATGGCGGAATTGTCGGTTCGTTGGTCTCAAACTGGGCCTTTGGGGGCGTATTTGGCGTCTCAAATTGAGTTCGCGGTGACTCGTTTTGAATCGCAGGGACGCCGGCTCGGCGAAACTTATGTTCTTGGTGACAGTCCGCTCGTGCTCCTGACCGCGCTGCAAACACCCTACGAGCCCGACACCGCGAGCTCGGTGCACGAGATCATCCCATGCCCGACCCTGAATTCAGACGGCACGTACTCCGAAAATCCGAATGGTCGGTCGATCCGTGTCTATCGAACAATCGACAATCGACTAATGTTCGAGGACTTCTGCGCCAAGCTCGCGCTCCTAGCAAACTCTCAGGAATCGAACCGCTAGCGTTCAGGTTTTGCCTCTTGCGTGATCACCGCGCAAACCCACCTTCAACGGTTCCGGCTCGACTCCGCGTCGAGGCATCCAACAAGTTTCAGGTAGGGTTTTCGCGACCCAACTGAAAGATAACGAAATGGCAACACTGCTCTACCGCCTCGGCAAGTTCTCGGCTCGCCGAGCCTGGCTGGTTCTAGTCGCTTGGATCGTCGCGCTCGCTCTCGGAGTGGGCGGCATGCTGGCATTCGGCGGAACCCTCTCGTCGGCCATGTCGATCAAGGGACTGCCTGCTCAGGAGGTTGCCGAGTCGCTCCAGGCCAGTGTGCCTCAGGCCAACCAGGCTGCGGGAAAAATCGTCTTTCACAAAGCCGACGGCACCAGATTCACGGATGCCGAACAGCGTGCAATCGCCGAACAGCTGCAGGTCGTTGAAGACCTCAACATCGTTGACCGCGCGATTGACCCATTTGAGGTTGATCAGCAGCGCACCGAACAGCTCGAGCAACTAGCCGAGGGCGAGAAAGCGCTCGCCGATGCTCCAGCCACGATTGCCGATGCCGAGAGCGAGCTCAACCAGGGCCTCGCCAAGCTCGACAAGGCTCAAACCGAACTGGACACCAACCGCAAGACCGTGGTTGCTGGCATCAAGCAGGTGACCGACGGAATCGTTCAGGTGCAGGGCGGAATTACTGCCTTGAGCGCCATGAACCCAAGAACACCAGAGCAGGATGCCCAACTCGGAGCCCTCAAGCAGCAGCTTGGCCAGCTCGAGGGTCAGAAGCAGACCCTGCTGCAGGCACAGGCAAAGATTGATGCCGGCCAGGCCGAGATCGACGCCAACCTGGCCAAGATTGAGTCGGGCAAGGCCGAGTTGGCTTCGTCAAAGAAGTCGCTGCCGCAGCAGAAGCAAGAGCTCGAAGCTGGTTTGGCTTTGGCCAAGGCCGCGGGTGACTTCGGAACCGTTTCGAAGGACGGCAGTATCGCCGTTGCCAACATCCTGTTCACCAAGGCGCAAGCCGACCTCGAAACCGCTGAAAAGCAGACCGTGGTGGCCGCGTTCAAAGACTTCGAACTTGCCGGCGTGAACGTCGAGTTCTCTCAAGAGATCACTCAGACCATCGAGGGCCTGCTCGGCATCGGCGAAGTTATCGGCCTGATTATCGCGATGATTGTGCTGCTCGTGATGCTCGGCAGCTTCATCGCGGCCGGCCTTCCGCTGCTAGCCGCGCTGATCGGTGTTGGCGTCAGCGCAACCCTGACCATGGCCCTGTCTGGGGTTATCCCGATGACCAGCACCACTCCGGTCCTCGGAGTCATGCTCGGTTTGGCGGTCGGTATCGACTACTCGCTGTTTATCCTGAACCGTCACCGCCGTCAGCTAAAGAACGGCGTCGAGCTCAACGAATCTATCGCGCTCGCCAACGGAACCTCGGGCAACGCCGTGCTCTTCGCGGGACTCACGGTGATCATCGCACTTGTCGCGTTGAACCTGACCGGCATCGAGTTCCTCGGTCTGATGGGAACCTTCGCTGCGGCCGCAATCGTGATTTCGGTTCTGGTCGCCTTGACCATGACCCCAGCGATGATGCGTCTGGTTGGCATGCGTGTGCTGTCGCGCAAGGAGCGTCGCGCTTTTGAGGCATCCAGCGTTGAGTCGCGTGCCGCAGCCGAAAAGGCAACCGAAGAGCGCCAAAAGAGTCGCACCATCTGGGCTAGCAAGCACCCGTGGCTTGCCCTGGCCGCCACCTTCGGAATCCTTCTCACCGCGGCGATTCCTGCCGCCAGCATGCGTCTCGGACTGCCAGACGGTGGCAGCGAAGCACCATACTCGACGCAGTATCGCGCCTTCTCGCTGATTACCGAAGGCTTCGGAGCCGGAGCCAACGGCCAGATCGCGGCTGTCGTGTCACTGCCGCAGAAGCTGGGCGAGACCGAGCTGCTGCAGACCAAGGCTGACCTTGCCACTAGGTTTGCAGAGCTCAAGAACGTTGACTCGGTCGTGCCGGCCGTCGATAGCGAAGACGGCACAAAGGTGCTGTTCCAGATTCTGCCGACCAGCGGGCCAAACTCGCTTGACACCCAGCAGGTCGTGGCTGACTTGCGTGCCGCCGAGGCATCCATCGAAAACCAGTTCAACGTCGACCTTGGTGTGACCGGTTTCACTGCAATCAACATCGACCTGTCACAAAAACTTGCGGATGCGTTGCCGCTATACCTGGGTGTCGTGCTCGTGCTGAGCATGCTGCTGATGGTGATGGTGTTCCGTTCGCTGCTCGTGCCGCTGCTGGGCTCGATCGGGTTCCTGTTTACCGTCGTCGCGACACTTGGCGTGGTCACCGCGGTTTACCAGTGGGGTTGGCTGGGTTGGCTGTTCGGTGTGCACGAACCTGCTCCACTACTGAACTTCTTGCCGACCATGCTGATCGGAATCCTGTTCGGCCTCGCGATGGACTACCAACTGTTCTTGGTGTCTGGAATGCGCGAGGCGTGGGCTCACGGCGAATCGGCTCGCGAGGCCATCAACCACGGCGTTCGAGGTGGTCGCGCGGTCGTAATCGCCGCGGCAATCATCATGATTTCGGTGTTCGGAAGCTTCGCGTTCTCGCACCTAACCATGGTTCGCCCGATCGGTCTTGGTCTTGCAATCGGTGTGCTGGCGGATGCGTTCATCGTGCGCCTGCTGTTCGTACCAGCCACCATGCGCCTGTTCGGAAAGGCAGCCTGGTGGCTGCCGAAGTGGCTCGACCGCATCCTGCCTGACCTCGACGTCGAGGGCACCAAGCTGGTCAAGACCGCAAACTAGATCCAGATCGCTCGGTTCACTCTGTTGTGTGAAAAGTCGAAGGCCCCCGCATTGCGCGAGGGCCTTCTTCTTTGTTCGAGTTGATTACGAGAGAACGTCTGCGGTTGCCTTGCTGTTGGCACCAGAGACCTTGCCCCAAATGACACCGACGACGGCCGCTACGAATGGCAGCAGCACGAGAACCCAACCCAGGGTTGATAGCGCCCAAGGGGTTCCGGCGTCTTCAGGGGTCGGTGCTAGACCGCCGAGCAGGTTGAAGCGGCTCATCAGCATGTACTCACCGACTAGCAAACCGACAAGCGCAATCGCCGGAGCAATCTTGCCCTGCCATACGTTCGCTCCCTTGTTCTTCATGAAGTACACGAGGATAGCTAGCGAGACCAAGATCTCGACGAAGATGATTGCCACTGCGGTGGTTGCCGACATCCAGAAGAACAGGTTGCCGATACCATCGAGGCCCTGAATCGCGAACAGAGCGATTACCAGCAGGGCGAGAGTAGAGGTCACGATGATTCCGTTGACTGGTGCGCCTGCTGCGTTGGTCTTCGACAATGCTGCTGGCAAAACTCCACCGCGGCCGAGTGCGAAGAAGTATCTTGCCGCAGCGTTCTGGAATGCAAGCAAGCCTGCGAAGAGGCTCGATACAACCAGCCACTCCATTGACACTGCAAGCCAAGGGCCTACGTAGTCGTTCGCTAGACCGAAGATCACGGCAGCTGGGTTGGCGAGTCCTTCTGACTGCTCCAGTACTTTATCGGCGATACCGGTGGCTCCAAGTCCAGTTACAACTGCAAATGAGACAAAAGTAAACAAACCAGCGATGATTCCGATTGCCCAGTAGGTCGCTCGTGGAACTGCTCGCTTAGGGTCCTTTGCCTCTTCACCGTAGATTGCTGTTGCCTCGAAACCGATAAACGATGCGAAAGCAAATGCAATTGCGATTCCAGCACCGCCGACTAGCCCGCCTGCGAAGATCGCGTCCGGGCTGAACGATGCAGCGAAGTTCATGCCTTCAGGGCCGCCCTTTGCAAAGATGCCCAGAGCCATAATCACGAGTGACAGCAACTCTAGGATCATCAATACGCCAAGAACCTTAGCGCCTACATCAACCGAGAGCAGCGAAAGTGCGGTGACCACTAGCCAGCCAGCAATCGACCAACCCCACCATGGAAGGGTGTTCGGCAGGGTCAGTGCCAGAAGTCCACCGAAGAATCCGTAGATTGCCAGTTGGATGGTGATGTAACCCACCAGGGAGGCGAATGCCGAACCGACACCGGCTTCCTTACCGAGTCCGCGACCAACGTATGCGAAGAACGCACCGGTGTTGGTGACCTCGCGGCTCATGCGAGTGAAACCAACGCTGAAGATCAATAGAAGTAGGCCAACGAGCAGGTAAGTGCCCGAAGCCGCTGCGCCGTTTCCAGCGCCAATGGCGACCGGAACAGCGCCAGTCATTCCGACGAGTGGTGCGGATGCCGCAACCACGAAAAATACAATTCCTAGAATTCCGAGTCGGCCCTTTTTCAAAGCGCCATCTTGTTTATCAGACATGTATGTCGATCTCCTCATTGAGTGTGGTCGTTCGGGGGCAAACGACCTAAACCATAGACTTGCCGAGCCTCGGGGAGTTGGTCAATTCACACTCGCTGATTTCTTCCACAATTTGCCGAATCGTTACAAAGAAAAATCCGGCCAAAATCATTCGGTTGCGAACGAGTTGAATAGGCTTAAAGGCATGTCTGACCTCAAAGGTTTCTTCGCCCCACTAACCCCAACCGGCCGTAGCTCTGTTGCTCCAAACATGCCGTGGTTCTATTCGGGCAACCTCTTGACTGTCGAATACCTGACTGATCCAGCGAATGTTCGCGCGATTTTGCCGCCCGAGCTAGAGCTCGCCGATGAGCAACCAGGTGCGGTTGCGTTCATCTGGGCTGACTGGCAAAGCTGCTCGACCGGTGGCGAAGAGTTGCTGGACCCGCAGCGTTCCCAGTACCTTGAGGCCTTCGCGGTGGTGCGCTGCAAGTATGAGGGCAAGACCTACAGCCGCTGCGTTGCCATCTGGGTTACCAAAGACTTTGCAATCGCTCGCGGATACTTCCAGGGCTACCCTAAGAAGCTCGGCTCGATAGCCATGACCCGAATCTTCAACCACGGCAAGGCGACGCCGAAGCTCGAGCCAGGCGCCAAACTCGGCGCTAGCGTCGCTGCCTACGACCACCGTTTGGCCAGTGCCGTCGTTACCCTGCGTGAACCGAGCGAGACAAACGGCTTTGTCAACGGGCATCCGATGATGCACAGCCGCTGGATGCCGTCAATCACTCCGGGTCTCGGTAACTCGCTCGACCAGCTGATCACCATGGGTGGTGTGGATGCCGATCTCGGCCAACCTTGGAAGGGCGACGCGGTTCTCGAACTACACGATTCGCAGTGGGATGAACTGGCTTCGATCCTGCCGGTTCACGAAATCCTCGGTGGCTACTACCGCGAGGTAGGCGTGACTTTCAACGGCGGCAAGCTCGTGCTCGATAAGTCGAACCCCAACATCTAGATCTCCTTGGCTTAGAGACCCCTTGGGTGCGGATTAGTCCGTTTGGGGGCAAGGCCAAAAAGAAAAGAATCTGGCCCCCGTTTTTCGGGGGCCAGATTCGCTTAACCTGTCGCTTTAGTAGGCGGTGATGTACTCGTCGTGCTCCCAGTGGGTCACATCCCGGGTGCTCGGGTCAGAGACCTCTGAGTTGTAGCGTTCGATCTCATCGCGCTTGAGGACCAAGAAGGTCTCGACCAGCTGCTTCGATAGCTGATCGTGCAGGTGCGCGTTTGCCTCGAGCGCATCCAGAGCCTCGGTGAAGGTCTCAGGAAGAACCGGAGCTGCCTCGTTGTCGTAGGCCATGCCGACGGCTTCCTCTGGGCATTCGAGAGCGCGGTTGAGCCCATCAAGGCCGGCAGCGAGGATGCCCGCAATCACCAGGTATGGGTTTGCGCCACCGTCGCCAACACGCACCTCGAGGCGAGTGCCCTGACCTCGCTCAGGCGGAACTCGAACCATGCAGCTTCGGTTGTCGTATCCCCAGTTTGCGCGGTAAGGCGCAAGGGTGTCAGGGCCGAGACGCTTGAAAGCGTTCACGGTCGGGTTTGTCAGTGCGGTCAGGCCGTGGGCGTTGGCGGTGATGCCGGCAATCAGGTGCTTGGCAATGTCGCTTAGGCCTCCCTGGCCGTCGTGCATCTTGTTGATGCCGTTCTCGTCGGTAACCGAAAAGTGCAGGTGGAATCCACTGCCACCCTCGTCGCTCCATGGCTTGCCGAGGAAGGTTGCGAGCTTGCCCTCGCGGTTCACGACATCTTTGATGGCGGTCTTGAACTTGAAGGTGCGGTCGGCAGCATCAAGGGCCTTTGAGTGCCACAGGTTTATCTCGTATTGGCTTGGGCTGAACTCGTGGTTGCCCGCGAATACGCCGATGTTCATCTTGTCCAGGTGACGCAGCAATCGAAGGAAGGTTCCGTCAGGGTCAACCATCGAACCGGTGGTGTAAACCTGACCGGTCCGCTCGTGCGCGCGAACCCAGCGTCCGTGCTCGTTCTGCTTGGCGATGTAGAACTCGAGCTCTGGGCCGACAACCGGGTGTAGCCCGTGCTTCGCGTATCCCTCGATCACCTTGCGCAGCACCGCGCGGGGCGAGAACAGGTTCTCTGAACCATCTGGGTTCATCGCGTCGACAATCGCGTATGCGACACCTGGCTCCCAAGGCAACTCGGTGATGGTTTCTGGGTCGATCTGGCTGACCAGATCCTGAAGGCCATCCGAGGCGATGTTGCCGGCGTCTAGAACACCACCGCGAGTGGTGGTCACCCACACGCCCTGGCAGAAAGCCGGGCCGTTGTGAGCACCCTTTTCAAGCTGGCTCACCAGGATGTCTTTTGAGCGAGTGATGCCGAGCACGTCGGGGTAGATGAACCGAAGCACATCGATGTTGCGTGCCTCAAGGTCTTCGCGAAGTTTTACCAAATCGTGTGCCATTGCAACTCCTTTGTCGCATTTCCATAAACTCGTTTGGATTCAAACGAAAGCCTAGTATCGTGAAGCCAAGCGCCATTGGTTCAATGCTAAAAAGTAATCTTTCGGTTACAAAGCGACTGCCCGAATAGCAAGGATGTGATGACCGTGAAGGCCCTGTTCATTCAGCACGACCACGTGTCTCCGATCGGTCCGCTCGGCGACCGATTCAAGCAGCACGGCTTCGCGGTCGAAGAGCTTTTGGTGGTGCCCGAAGCGTCGTTTCACGAGCCCAACATCCACTTCAGTTTTCCCGATTTCAACGACTTCGATGTGATCGTGCCAATGGGTGCTCCGTGGGGCGCTTGGGACAACGCCTGCATTGGCAACTGGCTAGAACCTGAGGTCGAATGGATACGTTCAGCGGTCAGCTCGGGCAAATCGGTGCTGGGTGTCTGTTTTGGCGGGCAGCTGATTGCACGGGCCATGGGTGGCTCGGTTGCGCCGGCTCCGCAGTGCGAGATTGGCTGGAAAGACATCTGGTCGTCTCGACCCGACCTGATTTCGAACGGCCCCTGGTTTCAATTCCACTACGACCGCTGGCAGCTGCCGCCGCAGGCTATCGAAATCGCTCGCAACCCAATCGCATCCCAGGCGTTCTTGATTGAAAACTCGCTTGCCATTCAGTTTCACCCCGAGGTGACTCCAGAGTCTCTGGTCGGGTGGCTCGACTGGGGTGGCGACAAGAAAGTCATCGAAGACGGCCAAGATCCAGAGATCATGAAGGCGCAGACCCGCGCGTATGCCCAGGATGCTCAAAAACGCACCTACGAACTCGTAGATGCGTTCTTGAAAAGCGTTGCGAAACTGATTTAGCGCAGGCTCACCTTTACCGGCATGCGCTTGATGCCGTGCACAAAGTTCGAGCGCAAGTAGTCAATCTCGCCGGTGATTTCCATCTTGTCGATGCGGCCGATGAGGTCTTCGAACATCACGCGCAGCTCGATGCGTGCCAGTGCGTTGCCGAGGCACATGTGGGGTCCGCCACGACCGAAGGTCATGTGCTCGTTCGGGTTGCGCTGAACGTCGAACTTGTCGGGGTTTTCAAAGATAGCGTCGTCGCGGTTGCCAGAAGCGAACCAGGTGACGACCTTCTCGCCTTCCTTGATGTTCTTGCCGTTGATTACGGCATCCTTGGTTGCGGTGCGACGGAAGTGGTAGACGGGGCTGGCGTAACGCAAGAACTCTTCGACAGCCCACGGAATGAGGTCCGGGTTCTCTTGCAAAATTGCCAACTGGTCAGGGTTCTGAATCAGGTTGCGCATGGTGTGCGTGATGGTGTGGCGAGTGGTTTCGTTTCCGGCAACCACCAGCAGTAAGAAGTTGGTGTGGAAGTCGCGCTCCGATAGCGGGATGCCGTCACTCATCTCACCGTTGACCAGAACCGAGACCAGGTCGGTGCCGTCCTTGCCGCGGCGCTCCTTAGCCAATGCGTCGCCATAGGCGAAGACCTCGAGAGCCGCAGGCGAACGGAACGGAACTAGGCGGAACTCCTCGCTCTCGGCCGAGTTGATCAGCACGTCTGCGTGCTCTGGGTCATCGAAACCGACCATGCGGTTTCCCCAGTCGATCAGCTTGTGGGTGTCTTCGACCGGCACGTCGAGAAGGCGAACCAGTACGTTGATCGGAAAGTCGGCTGCAACCTCTGACACAAAGTCGAACTCGCCCTTCGCGAATGCGTTGTCGAGCGTCGTGGCGGTAATGCCGCGCAGGAAAGTCTCGTACTTTGCGACTGCGGCTGGAGTGAACTGCCCCTGAAGTAGTCGACGCAACGCGCGGTGGCGCGAACCATCGGTCTCAAGTAGCGAGCGACGGGCCTCTTCTTGTTCGGCATCCACCTCTTCTAGGTTGGTGAAACGCTCGCTGGTGAAGGTAGCCGGGTCACGCAGAACCTGAACGATGTCGTGGTAGCCGGTTACCGCCCAGAAACCACTGTTCGGGGCTTCTTCCTCGTTCCAGTGCACAGGGTCATGCTTGCGCAGTTCGGCGAATTCGGCCCAAGGGGCACCTTTTTCGAAAAGGTCTAGATCTGCGAGGTTGATGTTCGACGCTGAGGACATCCGTGTATCTCCAAGAAATCGTTTGGGTGCTAACAATCTCAAAGACTAGTGAATAACAATCTGAAACACTCGCGATTCATCTAAATCGTTATGAACCAAACGATAGACAATTGACTAGCAAAAGTTTTGACAGTGCCTTCGACACCGAGGGCAAATCGAGGAGGTCGACATGGCTGGAGCGCACACGCTTGCCGAAACCGAGCGCCAGGTCTCAGACCGACTCAAGGGAATGACGATCGACTTCAAGGCTATGGCCGTCACCTCTAACCTCTTTCGCGCCGCTACCGCGGTTCGCAATCACCTAGAGCGCTCGGTGCTGGCGCCGCACGATCTTTCTTGGACCGCATTCGTGGTGCTCTGGGTGGTCTGGATTTGGGAGCCAATCGAGACTCGACAGATTGCCGCCGAGGGCGGTTTTTCGAAGGCCACCCTGACCGGTGTTCTAAGCACGCTCGAGAATCGAAAGCTCGCCGTGCGCAAGAAGAGCAGCAACGATGGCCGCTTAGTTTTGGTTGAGCTGACCCCCGCCGGGCGTCGGCTGATGAAAGAACTGTTCCCCGAGTTCAACGCTCAGGAGCAATTCGTGGCGAAGGCGCTAGAGGCCTCCATTCAAGATGCAACCGCGGATGCGTTGCGCAAGATCACCGCGAAAATCGAGGCCAACGAGCAGTAACCCGAGTTGCCGCTGAGCCGTTTCGGGGCCGTTATCGGCTAGCGGCCGCCGCCTTCTCGACAAACTTGCGCACGATTTCTAACTGACCGGCCTCGGTTTCAAAGTTGTCTTCGGGGTGCCACTGGACACCGTAACCCCAGCTAAGGGCCTCGTACTTAACCGCCTCGATGTTGTTGGTGCTGCCCGCACGCGCCAAGACCGTTACACCCTCGCCGAGTACGTTGAGCTGCTGGTGGTGAAAGCAGGATGCGAGCACACTCGAAACGCTCAGCCCGAGCTCGCGCTCGTGACCAGCGAGCGAAACCTGCTCCAGGTGAACCAGGGTCGGCGCATCGGTTCGGTGCGGGTTGTTCATGTGCTGCACCAGCGAGCCACCGAGGTGCACATTGGTGATTTGGGTGCCGCGGCAAATAGTTAGCAGCGGAATGTCATTCGCGAAAACGTGATTAAGCAATTGCAGATCGACGAGATCCTGAAGTCGATCGACCCCGTAGACGTGCTCGGACTCGATTTCTTCGCCGTACAGATGAGGGTCGACGTCAGAACCGCCAGGCATCAATACGCCGCTGATACCGGCCAGGCGCTGGGTCCAGTCCGAGTCCATGACCGGCAGAAGGGTCACCGGTTCACCGCCGGCCGCCCAGACTAGTTCGAGCAGGTTGCGCGCATTGATTACGGCCCCGTATCGGTTTGCCGTGGTGTGCTCGGCAAAGCGTCCAACGATGGCGATGCGGGGTCTGCTGATGCCCATCTGCGCACACTCCAAATTGTTATAAAACGTCGCGTCTTCGCTAATCAGTATGCCTTATCCTAAATCATTAGTATCCGAATGATTTTTGGATTTTTGGTGCCAAATCTGTTCTGCCGAGGGAGCCAGCGATGACTTCAAACCAAGCGACCATCGAAGTTGCCGGAGCGCAAATCGATACCCGCCACTTCATCGGCGGAAAGCGCGTTGCTTCGGCCGAAACCTTCACAAACGCGTCACCGATTGACGGCCGGTTTCTAGGTGAATTTTCACGCGGCACCGCAACCGAAGTTGACCTGGCCGTGCAGGCGGCCCGTGCCGCATTTCCAGCCTGGCGAGACCTAGGTCCAAAGCGCCGCGGCGAGCTGCTAGAAAACCTGGCCAAGCTAATCGAAGAGAACGTCGAAACCCTCGCCCAGATCGAAACCCTCGACAACGGAGCACTGTTGCGTTCGCACCGCCGCGGAGTGATGCCGCGCGCCGCGATGAACATTCGTTTCTTTGCCGAGTGGGCGCAAAACGAGCTGAAGCACCCAGACTTTGAGACTCGAGGCCACACCAACAAAATTTCGTGGGACCCATCCGGTGTTGCGGCCCTGATCACCCCGTGGAACGCACCGCTGATGCTCGCCACGTGGAAGATTGGTCCGGCGCTTGCTGCGGGCGACACCGTGGTCTTGAAGCCGGCCGAGTGGACTCCGATGAGCGCATCCTTCTTTGCCGACTTGACCAAGCAGGCTGGCATTCCAGACGGCGTTTTCAACGTGGTGTTCGGCTTCGGTGCCGAGGCCGGAGCGCCACTCACTGCGCATCCAGGCATTTCGCGAATTTCATTTACCGGCTCGGTGCCAACCGCCAAGATCATCGCGCACGCCGCTGCTGACAACCTGACTCCGGTTAGCTTCGAACTCGGTGGCAAGAGCCCGCTGCTGGTCTTCGAGGACGCAGACCTCGACCTCGCAGCGCACCTCGCGGTTGAGCAGTACGACAACGCGGGTCAGGTCTGCCTTTCGGGCACTCGCATCTTGGTTCACGAATCGGTGGCAGATGAATTCGCCGCCAAGTTTGCCGAGAAAGCGGCCGCGGTCAAGCAGGGCGACCCGCGCGACGAAACCACAGACATTGGCCCGCAGGTGCACCAAAAGCACTTCGACCGAATCAAGGGATTCGTTGACCGCGCCAAGGCCGAGGGTGCCAACATCGTGCTCGGTGGTGGCCCGAACGAAGAACTCGGCGGACTCTACTTCAAGCCGACACTGGTGAAGAACCCGACCCCGGGCAGCGAGATCGTGACTCAAGAGATTTTTGGTCCGGTGCTGTGCATGCAAACCTTCAAGACCGACGAAGAAGCACTCGAGATGGCCAACGGCACTGAGTTCGGCCTCGCCGCGGTAGTGGTTTCGGGCAACCGCGAGCACGCCGAGCGAGTAACCAAGAACCTCGTGGCCGGCACCATCTGGGTCAACTGCTTCTTCGTGCGCGATCTGCGGGCGCCGTTCGGTGGCTCAAAGAAGTCGGGCATCGGTCGCGACGGCGGCACGTGGTCATTCGACTTCTACGCAGACGTAAAGAACACTGTTTTCGCTCCAAATGGATGGAAGGAATAACAACTATGGGTGAAGTGGTAGGTGCAGCGCTCCTCGCGCACGTTCCGACAATCATGCTGCCCGAGGCGGTTCGCAAAGACCTCAATAACGGGCAAGAGATCAGCCTGGTTCCCGGTCTGAAGAAGCTTCGTCAAGACGTATTCGAAACCCTCGACTACGACACCGTTGTGGTTCTCGACTCGCACTGGGCAACCACCGTCGAGTTCGTCATCACCTCGGCCGCCGAGCGCTCTGGTTTGTTCACCTCAGAAGAGCTTCCGCGCGGCATGACCCAGATTCCTTACTCGATCAAGGGTGACCCTGAGCTTGCCAACGCCGTCTCGAAGTATGACGAAAAGAACGGCACCTGGATTACTCCAATCGCCGACCCGCACCTGCCGATCTTCTATGCGACCGTGAACCTTTGGCACTACCTGGGTCGCGGCCTCGACGAAAAGCGCTGGATCTCGATGTCGGTCTGCCAGACCGGCACCCCAGAGGACTTCATTCGTGCTGGCCGCGCGCTCGGCGAGGCCATTCGCGACAGTGACCGCAAGGTGCTGCTAATCGCATCCGGTGCTCTGTCACACACCTTCCACAAGCTGCGCGACCTGCGCAAGCACGAGGCCAGCGACCCGAAGCACATCTACAGCAAAGAGGCATACGAATATGACCTTCAGGTGCTCGAATGGATGAAGGCCGGCAACCACAAGGCGATCCTCGACGACTTCCCGAACTTTAAGAAGTACAAGCCTGAGGCCGGTTTCTTTCACTACCTGGCCATGGCCGGTGCCATCGGTGAAGAGGCCTGGCAGTCAAAGGGCGAGCTCTACAGCGAATACGAAAACTCAATCGGAACCGGTCAGGTTCACGTCTGGTTCCCGCCTCAACCGGGCGGATTCCCTAAGCCAAAGGATCTGGTGCTATCTCGTGACTGAAATTCGTCGAATCCTGCTTGACGGCTACCCGGTTCAGGTCGAACGCCGAGGCGAGCAGCTCATCGCGCCCGATGGCCGTTCGATTGCCATCGAGGATGCGGTTCACCTGCCGCCCGCCGAGCCAACCAAGATCATTGCCGTGCACCTGAACTACGACAGTCGCACGCAAGAGTTCATGACCAAGCTGCCACCAGCGCCAACCTACTTTCACAAGCCAATCACCGCACTGAACAGCCACAAGGGCGCTGTCGTGCGTCCGGCTGGCTGCAAGTGGCTCAACTACGAGGGTGAAATCGTGATTGTGATCGGCAAGACCTGCCGCAACATCTCACCTGAAGAGGCTGGCGAGTACATCGCCGGCTACACCGTAGGAAACGACTACGGTCTGCACGATTTCCGTGACACCGACGCCGGTTCGATGCTTCGCGTCAAGGGTTCTGACACCTTGGCTCCGGTTGGTCCAGGTCTGGTCACCGACTGGGACTTCCGAAACAAGATGATTCGCACCTATGTCAACGGCGTCGTCAAGCAAGAGGACAACACCGACAACATGGAGTGGGACATGCACTACCTGGTTGCCGACATCGCTCGCACCATCACGCTGGTGCCTGGTGACATGTTGTTCTCGGGCACGCCTGCCTACTCGCGTCCGGTGCAGCCGGGCGATGTGGTCGAGGTTGAGGTCGAAGGTCTCGGCCGCCTAACCAACCATATCGTTGAAGGCCCGACCCCGATTCGCACTGACGTTGGTGCGCAGCCAACCGAGAGCGAAGAGGTAATCTCGACCGCACTCGGCGGCGACTGGGAGTTCCGAGGCATTCGCACCCCAAGCAAAGACCTGTATCCATCAACCGTGGAGGAGAAGCAATGATCAAGATCAACGTGGACATGACCAAGTGCCAGCACTACGGTCAGTGCGTGTTCGAAGCCCCAAACGTATTCAAGCTGAACGACGACGACAAGCTCGAGTACACGGCAACCGCTGACGACTCAGAGCGCGCTAACGTCGAGGCAGCCATCGACATCTGCCCAATGCAGGCAATCTTCATCGTTGACTAATCCCGTCGTCATCGTCGGCGCATCGATGGGTGGCTTGCGGGCCGCCGAATCGCTGCGTCGCTTTGGCTATGCCGGGCCAATAACGGCAATCGGCGCCGAGGCGTATCCGCCATACAATCGCCCGCCGCTCTCGAAAGAGGTTTTGGCCGCCGAGGTGAGCCTAGAGGCGGTAGCTTTTCCGCAGCGGCCGGCCACCGCGGACGTCAACTGGAAGCTCGGCACTCGAGTCGTGGCAAGCGACTTGCGGCTCGGTACCGTTACCACCGACACCGGCGAGACGATTGCATACTCGAAACTGATCATCGCTACCGGCCTGAGACCAAAGCGCCAACAGTACGTCAACAACCTCAGCGAAGGCCGTCACGTGATTCGCGGGCTGGATGATGCCCTGGCATTGCGCGCAGCACTCAAGCCAGGCGCAAAAGTTGTAATTCTGGGCACGGGATTCATCGGATGCGAAACCGCAGCCACCGCTCGCAAACTCGGGGCAGAGGTCACCCTCGTGGGGCAGGGGCGTCTGCCGATTGAGCGACCGCTCGGGGCCGAATTCGCTACTGAGATCAAGCGTCGCCAAGAAGCTGAAGGCGTGAAGTTCGTGATGGGTCGCCGCGTTGTCGATCTGGTCGGCGAAGCGCGGGTCGAGGCAGTTGTGCTGGATGACGGCACCCGACTCGACTGCGACGTTTTCATCGAGTCCATCGGTTCGCATCCCAACATCGAGTTTTTGCACGGTCAAGACATAGACCTCTCTGACGGAATCGTGGTCGACGAGCATTTAAATGCACGCAAGAGCAGCGACGGTGTTTGGTCAGACGTCTACGTGGTCGGCGATGTCGCGAGCTTTCCGAATCCGGTTTTCGATGAGGTTCCGCGTCGAGTTGAGCACTGGAACATTCCCACCGAGTGCGCCAAGTACGCCGGAGCCCGCATCGCGGCCGAGCTGGGTGGCACCGAGGTCTCGAGTGCCCCGTTTGCGCCGATCCCTTCGTTCTGGAGCGACCAGTTCGAGATGCACATCCTCGCCTTTGGTCTGTTGGCGCTCGCCGAAGAATCGCGCCTGATTGATGGCCAACTGGACGGCGATTTCGTGTTTGGCTATTACCGTTCGGGTCGCATGGTTGGCGTAGCCGGAATCGGCATGCGTTCAGTGGTTCAGGGCTACCGCAAAGAATTCGAATACTCGGCAAGTTAGAGAGGCAAACATGGCATCGTTCTTTGATCTGGATGTGAATTTTGACGACGAGGTTCCAGACCTCTCGAAGCTATCGGCCACCGAACTCAAGGCTGCGATTGACCAATTGCCGGATGCGTTGCGCGAGGTCGCGATGGGCATCCTCTATGAAAAGCGCACGTTCAGCGACGTGTCTCAGGCTCTGGGTATTCGACAGGGCGAACTCGTGACCCGACTGCACCGAGCCCAGCTGGCCATCGGCATGTCGATGATGCAGAACCGCGGCCGAGGCGAGCACTAGCCGAGATAGTTTCCCCAGTAGTATTCAGTCACGCTACTCGACGAATTCTTTAGGGGGAGAAATGTCGAAGAAAACTCAGCCATACGAAGCAAGCCACTTCCTGGCAACTCTTGCGGCTAGCGCAATCGTCGGGGGTCCGGTCTTGGTTTTCGCCGCGGCGAGCACTGAATGGGCGGGAGGTTTGATGCTTGTGCTGCTCGCAATCGTTTTCATTATCGGTGTGCCCACAGAGTACTTCTGGGTTTCGAGGATGCGTCAACCAACCCTAGCTAGGGCTTACGGGGCTTACCTTGTGACGGGCACACTCGGAACCCTGGTTGCCCTCATAATCGGCTGGTTCTATACGAACGGCTACAGCGGCTGGGGCGGGATTTTGCTGTACATAATCGGTGGCTTCTTCCTGCTCGGCTACGTGCCTGCGATGCTAATAGCTCGGGGAATTTACGGCCCGCTCCAGCGCGCGATCGCCAAAAACCTGGACGACCAGCAAAACCCGCAAGTTTAGTTAAAGACCCTGCTTGGCGCGCCAATAGGCGACCAGAGCATTCGCGTGACCGTGCCCGATTTTGTGCTGCTCTTTCAGCCAAGCGACCTGTTCCATGTGCTTGAGGTCACGAACCTGCTCGAGTAGGTCGAACCAGTGCTGCACGGGCTGGCCGTACTTCTTTTCGATCGACGGAAAATAACTTGCGGGGCCCTTTACCGGTTCGGTCATCGACGTATCCTCACTGTCTAGGCCTGCAACCAGGCGGTTGCGTTCGGTGCCAGTTTGCCACTAACCAGGGGCTTTGACGAGGCAAGCAACTTGCCCTTGGGCAACTTCACCGGCTTCTGCGAGAAGTTGGTGACGCTCTGCCAGCCATTCGGGCGGGCAAAGTGAACGATCTGCTTGTTGAAGTGCCAAACCCACTTGAAAGTCTCGGTGGTCTGCAGCTTGCGGCGCAGTGCGAGCACCTCGCGATAGAACTCGAGCGTTGAGCCGGCCACACCGTCCTCAGCCTCTACCGACCAGTCGCCGAACCACTTCGGTTGCGGCAGGTGCGAACCACCGGAACCGAACCCGAAGGATGACCCGGTGCGCGTCCATGGCAGGGGAACGCGGCAGCCGTCACGACTCAGGCCGAGGTCGGGGTTTCTGAAGAATTGCGGGTCCTGCATGTCCTCGGCAGGAATCTCGAGTGCCTCCTGAAGGCCAAGTTCCTCACCCTGATATAGGTAGGTGCTGCCAGGCAGGGCAAGCAGCAGCATTGTCATCGCCTTGCCGCGGGTGAGTCCCAGCTTTTCGTCAACGCCTGGGTTGAAGCGATTGTCTTTGTACCAAGCGCCGAAGTTGCTGACCTCGGGCAAGCCGAAGCGGGTCGCGTGGCGAATTACGTCGTGGTTGCTGAGCACCCAGGTGGTGCTGCTGCCGTTTTCGACGGTTGCCTTCATATTGATGTTGGCGATGTTGCGAACCTTGCTCGGATCCCAACCGGCTCCGAGCATGTCGAAGCTGAATGACTGGCCCAGCCCATTGGCGCTCGCGTATGGCGGGCGGCGGTTGGCGTGCACCCAGGCCTCGGCCACTGCCATGCGCGGCGGGTTGTATTCGTTGAAAATCTTGCGCCAGGATGCGTAAATCTCGTGAACCTCATCGCGGTCAAAGAGGTCATCCGTGCCGTCGTCCTTCATCACACTCAGGTCGTATGAGTTGCGCTCGGGCAAGTGACCGTTCTTCAAGTCTTTGACCAAGGCGTGGGCCACGTCGATGCGGAATCCATCGACTCCGCGGTCGCACCAGAAGCGAATCGTTTTTTCGAAGTCGGCTCGCACCTCGGGGTTGTCCCAGTTCCAGTCGGGCTGCTCAGAGGCAAAGAGGTGCATGTACCACTGACCTGGGGTACCGTCTGGCTCGGTGATTCGGGTCCAGGCCGTCGGGCCAAAGTGGCTCGACAATTCTGACGGGCGAATCTCACCGTTCTCACCCTTGCCGTCTCTAAAGATGTAGCGGTCGCGCTCGGGTGAACCTGGGCCGGCCGCAAGGGCATCCTTGAACCATTGGTGGCCGCTGCCCGAGTGGTTCGGAACGATGTCGATGATGATTCGCATGCCGTTTTCGTGAAGCTTGGCGATCAGCTCGTCGAAGTCGGCGAGAGTGCCGAGGCGTGGGTCAACGTCGCGATAGTCATCGACGTCGTAGCCACCGTCGGCCAGAGCCGATGGGTAGTGCGGGCTGAGCCAAACTGCATCCACACCCAGCTTCTTGAGATAGTCGATTCGGCTGATGATTCCTCGAACGTCACCGATGCCGTCGCCGTTGCTGTCGGCAAAGCTGCGCGGGTAAATCTGGTAGATGACGGCCTGGCGCCACCAGTTGGCATCGCCGGCAAGGAATCGCATATCTGACATGCCTGAAATGCTACCGCCCGCAGGTTGTGGTTGACTGGTTTGGTGAGCACCGACAAGCAAACCCTCGACCTTCTGGCCGCAAAATCATCTGATTACGTAGAGGCCGCCGAGCTGGTTCGCGGTGGAATCGTCGAATCGCGTCACCGCGCGATCGCAGCGGTTACCGATCCGAGCGGCAAGCTCATCGATCACCTAGGTTCAGCCAAGCGCGTGGTGTATCCGCGAAGCGCCGTCAAGCCGCTGCAGACCGTTGCCATGCGTCGAGCCGGACTCGACCTGACGGGTGCCGCACTCACCATAACTTCGGCGAGTCATCAGGCCACTCCGATGCACACGCAACTAGTGCTCGAGGTGCTGAATAGCGTCAACCTCGGCGTGGATGAGCTGCAGTGCCCAACCGCCTTGCCGGGCAACCTGGCCGCTCGCGCTGCGGCCCAGGCCCCCTCGCGCCTCTACTTCAATTGCTCGGGCAAGCACGCGGGCTTCCTTGCCGCATCCAAGATCGCGGGTTTTGCGCTCGACAGTTACCTCGATGAAACGCATCCGCTGCAGTTGATGGTTCGCGAGGTAATCGAGGAGTTCTCGGGCGAACACATCGTGCACACCACGATTGACGGATGCGGTGCTCCGCTGCACGCGCTCACCGTTGAGGGGTTGGCTCGCTCGTTCGGAAAGCTCGCTCAAACCGAACCCGAGATCGTTTCGGCGATGATCGAAAACCCTGCCGTCATCGGCGACGAAAACACCGCGGATGCGATTCTGATGCGCGAGCTCGGCGTGATCTCGAAGCTCGGCGCTGAGGGAGTCTTGGCGCTCGCCACACGCGAAGGTTACGGCCTTGCGGTGAAGATTGCCGACGGCTCACATCGGGCAAGTGCACCGATTTTGCTGGGTCTGTTGCGCAAGCACGAGCTGATCTCGGCCGACGAGTTCGAGCGAGTTTTCGATTTGGTTGCACCAGCGGTCTTGGGTGGCGACCGAGCGGTTGGCGAACTCAGGCTGCTCTAGATGAAGCCCACTCTGATTTTCGACGGCGACTGCGGGTTCTGCACCTCGGCCGCGAATTTCGCCGCGGCTCGAGCAAGAATCGACCTGCAGATTGTGCCCTGGCAACGTGCAGACTTAGCATCGTTCGGATTGAGCGAGGTAGCGGCTAGCGCCAAGGTGCAGTTGCACGTGGACGGCAAAAACTATGCCGGCCACAAGTGCTTTGCCAAGATGCTGCAGCTGCGCGGCGGCTGGTTTAGCGCGTCGCTTGGTCGGGCCATGATGCTTCCGCCGCTGAGCTGGTTGTCGGCAATCGGCTACAGCCTCGTCGCAAGATTCAGACACCGCCTACCCGGCGGCACGCCTGCCTGCAAACTGGAACCAAAATAGGAGTGTCATGACACCGAAAAAACTGTTCAAATTCTTCGCCACCGCCGAGGTCTTCACTTGGGGTGCGCTGATCACCGGCCTGATCCTGCGAGCCACCGTCGGGGTCGAACCGCTTGCCTTCACCATCGTCGGAGGCATCCACGGTGCAGCATTTTTGGCATACGGCGTGACCGCGGTCTTGGTTGCGGTAAACAACCGCTGGAAGTTCGGTCGAGCCGCATTTGCCGTGGTTCTTGCCATCGTTCCGTTCGCCACCCTGCCGTTCGAGATGTGGCTGAAGAGCAAGGGTCACCTAGAGGGCGAATGGCGACGCGAACACAGCGGTTACCCGCGCGACGACCACTGGTTCGACCGTCTCTACCGCTGGTTCCTGAACCGTCCGATTCTGCTTGCCATCGCACTGGTCTTGGCTGTGGTCGTGATCTTCATCACGCTGTTGCTGATCGGCCCGCCAGGTGGCTCAAAAGACTAAATGACCCAGCCGCGAATTGCGTATCCGCCTGATCTTCCGGTCAGTCAGCTACGCGAAGAGATTCTCGAGGCCATCTCGAATCACCAGGTTGTGGTGATCGCCGGTGCTACCGGTTCGGGCAAGACCACCCAGCTGCCGAAGATGTGTCTCGAGCTTGGGCGAAAAAGCATCGCGCACACCCAGCCGCGTCGAATCGCGGCCCGGTCGGTGGCTGAGCGCATCGCCGAAGAGGTGGGTGTCGAGCTCGGCACGCTGGTCGGATATCAGGTGCGATTCACCGACAAGTCGGCCGCCGAGACGCGAGTCAAGGTGATGACAGACGGCATCCTGCTGAATGCCCTTCAGCGCGACCGGCTACTCAAGCAGTACGACACGATCATCATTGACGAGGCGCACGAGCGCAGCCTGAACATCGACTTCTTGCTCGGCTATCTCAAGCAGCTGCTGCCCAAGCGGCCCGACCTGAAGGTCATTGTCACCTCAGCAACAATCGATCCCGAGTCATTCAGCCGGCACTTTGGTGAAGCACCGATCATCGAGGTCAGCGGCCGCACGTATCCGATCGAGATTCGCTATCGCCCGCTGGCAGGTGAGCGCGAGACGCAAAAAGACAGCGACCTCGATTCAGAAAACGAGGATGCCGCCCAGCCGAGCGACTACGTCGAAGGAATCATCGAGGCTCTCAAAGAACTGCAGCGCGAGCCCGACGGCGACATCCTGGTGTTTCTCTCGGGCGAATCCGAAATTCGAGACGCGCAGGATGCCATCGGCGGAAACATCACCTCGGGTGCGCTCGACCGCGGCACCGAGCTGCTGCCGCTGTACGGCCGGCTGAGCGCCGCCGAGCAGCACCGTGTCTTCGAACGAAGCCGTGTGGCCGGCATCCGCCGCCGAGTGATTTTGGCAACCAACGTTGCCGAGACCAGCCTCACAATTCCGAACATCAAGTACGTGATTGATGCCGGAACCGCTCGCATTTCGCGCTACAGCGCCAAGGCTCGCGTGCAGCGCCTGCCAATCGAGCCGATCTCGCAGGCGAGCGCAAACCAGCGTGCCGGTCGTGCCGGTCGCTTGAGTTCTGGCGTCGTGATTCGTCTTTACTCAGAGGATTCATTCCTGTCTCGCCCCGAGTTCACGGATCCCGAGATTCTGCGCACCAACCTGGCCTCGGTGATCTTGCAGGCCGCCAGCATTGGGCTTGGCGACATTTCGAAGTTTCCGTTCATCCAGGCCCCCGATTCTCGCGGCGTCAAAGACGGCATCGCACTGCTGCAGGAACTCGGCGCGATCGAAGAGAGTTCGGCAGCCGAGATTCGCCTAACCGAGGTTGGTCGTCAACTGTCGCGATTGCCGATCGAGCCACGCTTCGCACGCATGCTGATCGAGTCGCATCGGTCGAGTCTGGTGCGCGAGGTCATGGTGATTGTCGCCGGCCTCACGATTCAGGATCCGCGCGAGCGTCCGCTCGAAAAACGCGAGCGAGCCGATCAGTTGCACGCGAGATTCGCCGACCCGACCAGCGATTTCCTAAGCCTGCTGAACCTCTGGAACTACGTCGAAGAGCAGCAAACCAAACTGTCATCCTCTGCATTCAGGCGCCTGTGCAAGGCCGAGCACCTGAACTACCTGCGCATTCGCGAGTGGCAAGACCTGGTTCGTCAGCTGAAGTCGGTCACCAAGCCGCTCGGCTTCGAGTTCGGCGAACCCAAGATTGACCCAGACGGCATCCATCGTTCGCTGTTCGCCGGACTGCTAAGCCACATCGGTCTGCGTCAGGATCTAACGAAGAAGACCCAACCCGAGTTTTTGGGTTCGAACGGCAAGAAGTTCGTGGTGTTTCCGGGTTCGACTCTTGCCAAGAAGCCGCCAGCCGCGGTGATGAGCGCCGAACTGGTTGAAACCAGCCGCTTGTTTGCTCGCATGAACGCCGCGATCGACCCGGCGTGGGCCGAAAAGATTGCACCCGAACTCTGTCGCCGAAGCTACAGCGAACCGCACTGGGATGCCACGCAAGGGGCCGTTATCGGCTATGAGCGAGTGACCCTGTTTGGTGTGCCGATCATCGCGAATCGGCGCATCCAGTTTTCGAGAATCGATCAGGGGCTCTGTCGCGAGCTGTTCATCAGGCACGCGCTGGTCGATGGCGAATGGGATGCGAAACCCGCATTCCACCGAGCCAATCGTTCGCTTCTGGCCCAGCTCGAGGCCGCCGCAAACCGAGCCAGAAAGCCCCAGTTAGCGCCAGACGAGCAAGACGTCTTCAACTTCTACAGCCAGCGAATTCCGGCGGATGTGTTCTCGACCCGAACCTTCGAGGGTTGGTGGCGCAAGGCACAGCACGAGACTCCGAAGCTGCTGACGATGACCCGCGAAGACTTCTTGGATGAGTCGCAGTTCGCCCAGACGGATGCCCAAAACCCAGTGGTTTGGTCGCACGGCGGGCAGCAGCTCAAGTTGCGCTATCGCTTTGACCCAGGTGCCGTCGATGACGGCGTCTGCGTTGACATTCCGCTGCCGATTTTGGCATCCGTCAGCAGTGACGAATTCGACTGGCTGGTGCCGGGACTTCGTGCCGAGCTCATCACCGAACTGATTCGCGGTCTGCCCAAGAACATTCGCCGCAACGTGGTGCCGGCAGGGGATTGGGCGAAACGCATCCTCGCCAATTTGCCCGAGACTCCGACTGGAAACCTGCTTAAGGTGCTGGCCAAGACAATTCAGCAGTTGGCCGGAGTCGTTGTGAAACCCGAGGACTTTGACACCTCGAAGCTCACGACGGCTATGCGCATGACATATCGGGTTATCGATTCTGCGGGCAAGACCCTCGGTCTGAGCTGCGATCTTGAGGCGCTGAAAACCAAGTTCGCCTCGGCTACCGACAACGCGGTGGCACAGGTCACCCAGGCGAGCAGCTCGCCAATCGAACGCGAGAGCATCGAGGCTTGGGATTGGGAGCGTCTCGACTCGAAACTCGAATCCACGCACGCGGGCAACCTGGTCAGCGCGTTTCCGACCCTCGTCGCCGAGAGTGGCGGCCGAGTTGCTCTGCGAGTTCTCGCCACTGCCAAGCAGCAACAGCAACTGCATCCGTTTGGTGTCGCCGCTCTGGTGCGAAAGTCTCTGGTCGTGCCGAACGACTACCTCAAAGAGCACCTAACCGCTAACGAGAAACTCGCGCTCGCCGCACTACCTTACGCGCGTTTTGAAGACATCGTCGAGGATGCCGTGATGGCCCAGATCGACCAAGCGTTGGCATCGAGTCCGCACGGCGGAATGCTGTTCACCAAGGCCGAGTTCGAAGCCGTTCGAAATCGCGTGAACCAAGATCTGGTGAAGGCGAGTTTCGATGCGCTGGCCCTGCTGGCCAAGATTTCACTATTGGCAACCAAGGCCCAGAAAACGCTGGCCAAGATCAACGCGTTCGATCTGCTAGGCACCCTCAGCGCCGAAAAACAGCACCTTGCCGAACTGCTGCACAAGGGTTTCGTGCGCGACTCGGGCCTCACCCAGCTCGGGCGCTACCCGACCTATCTCGAAGCGGTGAGTTATCGCTTCGAACGCATCCTCGACAATCGCGATCGCGATGCGCAGAGCCTCGCCGAGTTCGATCGCGCGATGGGCCTTTATGTGTTTGCCGGTGGCAAACTGCCCTGCCCACAGGAGGCGCCGAGCGCGCTTCGGGTGACTCGTTGGCTGCTCGAGGAATACCGCGTGAGCCTATTTGCGCAGCACCTCGGAGTCGCCGAAAAGGTATCCATCGAGAGAATCAAGAAGGCGCTGGGGCAGTAGCCTTAAAGGTATGGCACGCAGCGTTTACGTGGCCTCGGTAGAGGGCCACACCGCCAAATCGGTGATTGCGCTCGGCGTGCTCGAAGCGCTAAAGGCCAAGAATCAGCGAGTAGGTGTCTTTCGGGCGGTATCGCCGAGCACTCCGGGGGCTGATCAGGTGCTGGAACTGCTGCTAGCCAACACCGATCAAGACATTCCAATTTCGGAATGTATTGGCGTAACCTATCGCGAAATGCACGAGACTCCCGAGAAGGCTCAGGCAATCATCCTCGAGCGCTACAAGGCGCTAGAGGCCAAGTTTGACGCGATGGTCGTGATTGGCTCGGACTACAACGATGTCTTCAGCCCGGCCGAATTCGAATTCAACGCTCGGGTCGCCACCAACTTGTCGATTCCCATGCTGTTGGTCTTCAACGGGCGCGAGCTCTACACGACTAGCGAACACCTTGGTCAGGCCGAGCCACGCAACGCGCAAGACCTGCTCTCGATGGCCGATCTGACCATGCAGGTCGTTCGTGAGGCGCACACCACGGTGCTGGCAGCGGTCGTAAACCGTGCCGACGCCGACCGACTCGAGAGCATCCGACACGCGCTGTCAAACTCGATGCCCGAAGGAGTGCCAGTCTTTGTTGTACCGGAAGACCCTCGTTTGCCAGCGCCGCGCATGAACCAGATTTCGGCCTCCGTCAACGGAGTGCTCGAATTCGGTTCGGCCGAGCGCCTGCACTCAGAGGCGATGGATCTGGTGGTTGCCGCGATGACCCCGGAACACGTTTTGCAGCGAGTCACCGAGGATGCGGTGGTTGTCGTGCCAGCCGACCGAACCGATGTTTTGCTCACCCTGCTCATGGCCGACGAGTCCGAGACTTTTCCGCGGTTGGCGGGAATCGTGCTCAACGGCGGTTTTGAAATCCCTGAACCAATTCGCAAGCTGATTGTTGGCCTCAACCCGACCATTCCCGTGGTCACAACTCCCGGCCGCAGTTTCGACACCACGATCAAGATTGCCGCCACCAGAGGCGTGATTTCGAAGGATGACCCCGAGAAGATTGCTCGCGCTCGAGAGCTGGTGGCCGCGCACATCGACTTTGGTGTGCTGACCGCCTCACTTGAGGCACTCAAATTGACCGTGGTGACTCCGCTCGCGTTCGAGCACTCGCTCAGCCAGCGCGCATCCCAGTCGATCACCACCATCGTGTTGCCCGAGGGCGACGACGATCGCATCCTTCAGGCAGCCGACCAGGTGCTCAAGAACAAGATCGCGAATCTGATCATCCTTGGTGAGCCCGCCGCTATCACTAAACGTGCCGCCGAACTCGGCCTTGACGTATCGGCCGCCAAGTTGACCTCGGTCACCGGCTCTGAGCACTTTGAGGCCTGCGTCGCCGAGTATCTGCGTCTGCGCGAGCACAAGGGCGTGACCCCCGAATTGGCTCGAGAGCGCATGGCCGACGTCTCGTATTTCGGCAGCATGCTAGTTCAGCTCGGCATAGCCGACGGCATGGTTTCGGGTGCGAAACACACCACCGCGCACACCATCAAGCCGAGCTTCGAGTTCATCAAGACCAAGCCTCGGGTTACTTCGGTTTCGAGTGTTTTCCTGATGGCGCTGCAAGACCGCGTCGTGGTCTATGGAGACTGCGCCGTGATTCCAGAGCCGACCGAAGAGCAGCTCGCCGACATTGCGATTTCTTCGGCCGAGACCGCCCGCAAATTCAACATTGAGCCGCACGTTGCGATGCTGTCATACTCGACCGGCGACTCAGGCTCGGGTGCCGAGGTTGATCGGGTTCGGGCCGCCACCGAACTGGTTCGCAAGCGTGCTCCAGAGCTCTCAATCGAGGGGCCGATTCAGTACGACGCCGCGGTGGATGCCGCTGTGGCAAAGGTCAAGTTGCCGCAATCAACCGTTGCCGGCCGCGCTACCGTATTCGTTTTTCCTGACCTCAACACCGGCAACAACACCTACAAGGCAGTGCAGCGCACCTCGGGCGCTTTGGCGATCGGGCCGATCCTGCAGGGCCTCAACAAGCCGGTCAACGACTTGTCGCGAGGCGCACTGGTCAAGGACATCGTCAACACCATCGCCATCACGGCGATTCAAGCGGCAGCGCAGTAAGGCCACAACCAAGTGAAACCAATCCTCGTCGTAAACACCGGTTCGAGCTCGCTCAAGTATCAGCTGATCGATGTCGAATCTTGCGAGGCACTGAACTCGGGTCTGATCGAGCGAGTCACCGACCACTCGGCGGCGTTCGCCGAGATGCTGTCTGCTTTGCGCGGCGCATCCCCCGTGGCGGTGGGGCACAGGGTGGTTCACGGCGGCGACAAGTTCTCGAAGCCGACCCTGGTTACTCGCGCGGTGCTCGATGTGATTGACTCGCTCGCGCCACTCGCGCCGCTGCACAACCCGGGCAACGTTGCGGGCATCCGCGCCGCGATCGAAGCTTTTCCGGATTTGCCGCAGTATGCGATTTTCGACACCGCTTTTCACCAGTCCATGCCGGCTAGCTCATACCGCTACGCGATTTCGGCAGAGCTCGAGCGCAACTTTGCGATTCGCCGCTACGGATTTCACGGCACCAGCTTCTCGTTTGTCTCGCGCCAGGCGGCCGCGATGCTGGGCAAACCTGCCAGCGAGCTAAATGCCGTGCTGCTGCACCTGGGTTCGGGCGCTTCGGCCTGCGCAATCAAGCAGGGCAAGTCATTCGATACCTCGATGGGTTTGACCCCGTTGCAGGGTCTGGTGATGGGCACTCGCAGCGGCGACATAGACCCAGCCATCGTCGCCTATCTGGAGCGAGTCGCGGGCATGAACATCGACCTGGTTGACCACAGTCTCAACAAGGATTCGGGCCTCAAGGGCATGACCGGGGATGCCGATCTGCGCGACGTTACCGCCCGTGCTGCCGCCGGCGACTTGGTAGCCGAGGAGGCGCTCGAGGTTTATGCCCAGCGAGTCAAGCACTATATCGGCGCATACATCGCCGAGGTCGGGCCGGTTGACTGCGTGGTGTTCACCGCTGGAGTTGGCGAAAACTCGAGTTCTATGCGCGGGCGCATCCTCAAGGGTTTGGAACACCTCGGCATCGAACTCGACGCGGTCGAAAACGAAACTCCATCGCGTGAGGCACGAGAGATTTCGACCTCTGGTTCGCGAGTTAAAGTGCTTGTAATTCCAACAAATGAGGAACTCGAGATTGCTCTTCAGGTCGAATCCTGCTTGAGTGAAACCAGGTGAGGTGCGAATCATGAGCGGCAATCAAAACATCGGTCACTGGATCAACGGAAAACTGATTCCTGGGGGTTCAGGCCGCTTCGGCGCAGTCTTTGACCCGGCCCTAGGAACCCAAACCGGATCGGTGGCCTTCGCCGGCGAGCAAGAGATTGAGGATGCGATAGGCGCTGCCACGGCGGCTTTCGGCGAGTGGCGCAACCGCAGCCTCGCCCAGCGCCAGAGCGTGCTGTTTCGGTTTCGCGAACTGCTAAACCAGCGCAAGGGCGAGCTCGCCGAAATCATCACCGCCGAACACGGCAAAGTGCTGTCGGATGCGCTCGGCGAAATAACTCGCGGTCAAGAGGTGGTCGAGTTTGCCACCGGCATCCCACACCTTTTGAAGGGTTCTTACACCGAAAACGCATCCACCGGGGTCGATGTTTACAGCATTCGCCAGCCGCTCGGCGTGGTGGGCATCATCAGCCCGTTCAATTTTCCGGCGATGGTGCCGATGTGGTTTTTTCCGCTCGCGATTGCGGCCGGCAACACCGTTGTGCTCAAGCCTTCTGAGAAGAACCCGAGTGCTGCGATTTGGATCGCCAAGTTGCTTCAGGAAGCCGGGCTGCCGGATGGTGTTTTCAACGTTCTGAATGGCGACAAGCTCGCGGTCGATGGCCTGCTCGAGCACCCCGATGTGAAGGCGATTTCGTTCGTCGGCTCGACACCGATCGCGAAATACGTCTATGAGACCGGCTCGCGCAACGGCAAGAGAGTCCAGGCCCTGGGCGGAGCCAAGAACCACATGCTGGTGCTGCCGGATGCCGACCTCGATCTGGTTGCCGACTCTGCCGTGAACGCCGGCTTTGGTTCGGCAGGTGAGCGTTGCATGGCGATTTCGGTGGTCGTCGCGGTCGAACCGGTGGCCGACGCACTGATTGCCAAGGTCAAGGAGCGCATGGCCGTGCTTCGCACGGGCGATGGCCGACGCAGCTGCGACATGGGTCCGCTGATCACGCGCGAGCACCGCGATCGCGTGGCCTCGTACATCGACATCGCGGTTCAAGATGGCGCACGTGTGGTCGTTGACGGCCGGGATGCCCCAATCGACGGCGAGCCAAACGGATTCTGGCTTGGCCCGACCCTGATTGATGGGGTATCGGTCGAGTCCAAGGTCTATCGCGACGAGATTTTTGGGCCGGTGCTGTCGGTGGTGCGAGTGCCGAGCTACGCAGCTGGGGTCGAGCTAATCAACTCCAGCCAGTTCGGCAACGGAACCGCAATCTTCACCAACGACGGCGGTGCGGCAAGGCGATTCCAAAACGAGATTCAGGTCGGAATGGTAGGCATCAACGTTCCGATTCCGGTGCCGATGGCCTACTACTCGTTCGGAGGCTGGAAGAGCTCGCTATTCGGTGACACCAAGGCTCACGGCATGCAGGGCGTGCACTTCTTCACCAACGAAAAGACGGTAACCAGCCGCTGGCTCGACCCGAGCCACGGTGGCATCAACCTCGGTTTTCCGCAGAACTAGCGCAGCAAACCCGGAAAAGCGCTGCCCAGCGCACCGATGATCGTCGATGCGGCAATCGCCAGCAGCAGCAGGCCGAGAATGCGACTAACCACCATGAGTCCGGTGTCGCCCAGCAACTTTTCAATCGGGGATGCCGCGAGCAAAAACAGGTAGGTCAGCAGCGAGAGTCCGACGATGATCACGAGGTTAGTGACGCGAACAACCGGGGTGTCGGCGTTGCCGAGCGCGATCACCGTGGCGATAGCGCCAGGGCCGGCCATCAGCGGAATCGCCAGGGGAACGATTGCCGCTCCAGCCGCGGCACCCTCGGGCTTTTCGAGTGACTTGCCCATGGCCATCTTCCAGCCGAACGCTGCGATCACGAGCGAGCCGGCGATGCGGAACGCATCCAGCTCAATGCTCAAGGATTTCAGGATCACATCGCCCAGGAAATAGGCGATAAACAGGGTCAGGCCGGCCACTGCAGCGGTCTTGAGTGCCATTAGGCGTCGCGCCTTTGAGCTGAGCCCTGCCGAGAGGGTCAGGAAGACCGGAATTGAGGTGATTGGGTTGACGATTGCGAACAGTGCGATCAGAGTCGTGACGTCGCTCGAAAGCTTCATAACTTTGAGTCTATTGCCAAGATTTAGAGAAGATTTTCGCATCCACTCTGGTTGGATTTTCTAGTCGTCTAAACCCAAAAGGAGTTCCATCATGACTGATGCAGCAAAGTGTCCAGTACCGCACGGTTCGCTAACCGAGGCCGGCAAGTCGCCTACCAGCTGGTGGCCAAAATCGCTCAACTTGGACATCCTGCACCAGTTCGACTCGAAGACCAACCCGATGGGTGCGAACTTCAACTACCGCGAAGAACTCAAGAAGCTTGATGTTGCCGCGCTGAAGAAGGATCTGACCGATCTGATGACCGACAGCCAGTCCTGGTGGCCTGCCGACTGGGGTCACTACGGCGGCTTGATGATTCGCATGGCCTGGCACTCGGCCGGCACCTACCGCACCGCAGACGGCCGTGGCGGTGGCGGCACCGGAACACACCGTTTTGCGCCGCTGAACTCTTGGCCTGACAACACCAACCTCGACAAGGCTCGCCGCCTGCTGTGGCCGATCAAGAAGAAGTACGGCAACAAGATTTCGTGGGCTGACCTGATGATCCTGGCTGGCAACGTCGCTTACGAGTCGATGGGGCTCAAAACCTTCGGCTTCGCGTTCGGTCGCGAAGATGTCTGGCACCCAGAGAAAGACACCTACTGGGGTTCAGAGCAGGAATGGCTCGCACCGAGCGACCACCGCTACGGCGATGTCGAGAAGCCAAACACCATGGAAAACCCACTGGCAGCAGTGCAGATGGGTCTGATCTACGTGAACCCAGAGGGCGTCAACGGCAAGTCTGACCCGCTCAAGACCGCCGGCCAGATGCGTGAGACCTTCGCCCGCATGGCCATGAACGACGAAGAGACCGTAGCGCTGACCGCCGGAGGTCACACCGTTGGCAAGGCCCACGGAAACGGTTCGGCCGCAAACCTGGGCCCAGAGCCAGAAGCCGCCGACATTTCAGAGCAGGGCCTCGGCTGGAACAACCACAAGACCCGAGGTGTCGGTCGCGACACCGTCACCAGCGGTATCGAAGGTGCGTGGACAACGCATCCGACCGTTTGGGACAACGGCTACTTCGAGTTGCTGCTCGGCTACGACTGGGAGCTCGTCAAGTCGCCGGCTGGCGCAACCCAGTGGGCTCCGATCAACATCAAGCCAGAGCACATGTCACCTGACGTCGAAGACCCGAGCATCAAGACGATGCCGATGATGACGGATGCCGACATGGCCGTGAAAATGGACCCTGAGTACCGCAAGATCACCGAGCGTTTCGCCGCCGACCCTGCCTACTTCTCAGATGTCTTCGCGCGTGCCTGGTTCAAACTGACTCACCGCGACATGGGTCCGAAGGCTCGTTACTTCGGCCCAGAGGTGCCAGCCGAAGACCTCATCTGGCAAGACCCTGTGCCAGCTGGCAACAAGAACTTCGACGTGGCAGCGGTCAAGGCGGCTATCGAGGCCTCGGGTCTTTCGACCGCAGAGCTGGTAGCCACCGCTTGGGATTCGGCCCGCACTTTCAGACAGTCGGACTACCGCGGCGGTGCTAACGGTGCACGCATCCGTCTGGAACCGCAGCGCAGCTGGGTTGGCAACGAGCCAGAGCGCCTGAACGGCGTCCTTGCTGTTCTCGATCCGATCGCCGCCGCTCACGGTGCCAGCGTGGCAGACGTAATCGTGCTCGCTGGTGGTGTTGGTGTCGAGCGTGCGGCTAAGGCTGCAGGCTTCGACGTGACGGTTCCGTTCTCGGGCGGCCGAGGAGATGCGACTGCCGAGCAGACCGATGCAGAGTCGTTCGAGCCGCTTGAGCCACTGCACGATGCCTTCCGCAACTGGCTGAAAGACAACTACGTTGTCAGCCCAGAAGAGTTGATGCTCGACCGCGCTCAGTTGATGGGCCTGACCGCATACGAGATGACCGTGCTGCTTGGTGGTATGCGTGTGATCGGTGCCAACTACGGTGGCGCGAAGGAAGGCGTGTTCACTCACAACGTGGGTGCACTGACCAACGACTTCTTCGTAAACCTCACCGACATGAAGTACGTCTGGGAGCCAGCGGGCGAGAACCTCTACAAGATTCGCAACCGCGAAAACGGCCAGGTCGATTTCACCGCGACTCGCGTTGATCTGGTCTTCGGTTCGAACTCGATTCTGCGTTCATACGCCGAGCTATATGCCCAAGACGATAACAGGCGCAAGTTCGTCGATGACTTCGTGGCCGTCTGGACCAAGGTCATGAACGCCGACCGCTTCGACATCTAGTCTGTCGAGCAAGATTTTGCGGCCTGCCCAATTGGGTGGGCCGCTTTTCTTTTTGTGATACTATTTTGATATCACATTGATATCGGAGGTTATCGTGAAAGAAAAGTCAACGAAGGTTCTGCCAGGTTTGGTTGGGCTCGTGCTCATGCTTGCATTTGCAGCATCCGGAACCTGGTACGTCATCCAGTTAGCGTCATCGAACGGCGACTTCGCGGGAGCAGCTGCCGAGTCCTACGCGTGGGTGCCAATTGTTCTCATTGGTTTGGCAGCGTTCATTTCGGCTGGCTTCTTCACACTTCAGCCCAATGAGGCTCGAGTTTTGATCCTGTTTGGAAAATACCGCGGCACCGTTAAGACCGCCGGTTGGCACTGGGGCAACCCGCTGTACTCAAACTCAGCACCAAGCTCAAACCAGCAGGACGAGATCACCAGCCAGCTAAAGGCCGGCAAGATCACGACTCCGGTAAAGAAGCAGGATTCACGCTTCAAGATTTCGTTGCGCGCTCGCACGATCATCGGCGAGACCATCAAGGTCAACGACCGCAAGGGAAACCCGATTGAGATTGCAGCCGTCGTGGTTTGGCGCATCGAAGACACCGCCAAGGCCGTGTTCGAAGTTGACGACTACCGCACCTATGTAAAGACTCAGGTTGAGACGGCTCTTCGTCACGTCGCCACTCAGTTTGCTTACGACCACAGCGAAACAGGCGAGCTCTCTGGTGAACTGACCCTGCGCGGAAACCCCGAAGAAGTCGCCCACGAGCTTCGCCTCGACCTGGCCCAGCGTCTCGCGGTCGCTGGAGTTACCATCGATGACGCCCGCCTGACCCACCTGGCCTATGCGCCAGAGATTGCACAGGCCATGCTGCGACGCCAGCAGGCCGAGGCGGTCATCAGTGCCCGTCGCAAGATTGTTCAAGGTGCAGTCGGAATGGTCGAAATGGCCCTGCTGGAACTCGAAAAGTCGAACTCGGTGGCTCTGGATGCCGAGCGTCGCGCGTCGATGGTGAGCAACCTCATGGTCGTTCTTTGCAGTGACAAAGAGGCAGCGCCAGTCATCAACACCGGAACTCTGTATAACTAATGACAAACGAGAGAAAGTCGCTACCGCTGCGTATTTCGCCCGAACTCTGGGTCGAGTTGAAGGCCTGGGCAGAGCAAGATATGCGCAGCGTAAACTCACAGATCGAACTGATCCTGCGGGATGCCGTTGAGCGGCGAAAGCATGGCTCAAACGCGAGTATGCCCAACCAGGAGCGCAAGCGAGCTTGATGTAATTCTCGTTGCGGCTTCGGCTTAGGATTGCCACATGAAAAATGTGACTCTCGCCAACGGCGTCGAGATGCCAATCCTTGGCTTCGGCGTATTCCAGATCCGCGACCACGACGAGTGCGTGGCATCGGTTGAATCGGCTCTCGAAGTGGGCTACCGCTCGATCGACACCGCGGCCTCGTACTTCAACGAAGAGGCCGTTGGTAAGGCGCTTGCCCAAAGCGGCATCAAGCGTGACGAGCTGTTCATCACCACCAAGGTTTGGGTTGACTCAGCGGGCGAGGATGCCGCTTTGCGCGCGTTCGACGCATCCATGAAGAAATTGGGGCTCGACTACCTCGACCTTTACCTGATTCACCAGCCATACGGTGACGTTTACGGCTCGTGGAGGGCGATGCAGCGGCTCTACAGCGAGGGTCGCATCCGCGCTATCGGTGTCTCGAACTTTTATCCTGACCGGCTGCTCGACCTAATCATGCACAACGAGATTGCACCTCACGTCAATCAGATTGAGACTCACCCGTTCTTGCAGCGCGTCGAGTTCCAGGCACTGATGCAGAGCAAGGGAGTGCAGATTGAGTCGTGGGCTCCGTTCGCCGAGGGGCGCAACGACCTGTTCACCAACCCGGTTCTTGCCGCAATCGGTGAGGCTCACGGCAAGTCGGTGGCCCAGGTTGTGCTGCGCTGGTTGATTCAGCGCGATGTCGTTGTGATTCCGAAGTCGGTGAACCCGAGTCGAATCGCCGAGAACTTCAACGTCTTTGACTTCGAACTATCGGCCGCCGACATGGATGCGATTGCGCAGCTCGAGACCGGCGAGAGCCTGTTCCTCGACCACCGCTCGGTTGAGGCAACCGAACGCATCGGGGGCTACAAGCTCAGCTAGCCGAGCCCGAGCATTTCAAGCCCGAGGCAACGCCCTGCAAACGCCGAGCTAAACCTCGATCGATATGTCGAACGCGATTACCCGCTGCTCTGGCAGGTGGTAGTAGTGCGCCGGAGCGGTAGCGTTTCGGTGCAGAGTGGTGAAGATGATTTCTTCGGCACGGTTGAGGCCGGTCTTGTCGGCAGGCACCAGGGTTCGGTCAGTCACGAAGTAAATCGCATCCCGCTCTTCAAAATGTTCAGCAACGCTCTTCGAACGAAGTGCACGTGGCACGTTGCGCTGCTCCATGAAGCCCGAGCTAACTTCAACCGCACTCAAGAAGTCGTTGATCTGCTCGTACTTCGGTGGCTTGTGCGAGAACGGCGCATCCGCTGAGGTTACAGTAACGACCACGATCTGCGCTGGCATGCTGCCCAACACCTTGATCTGCTGCTCGAGAGCCTGCGGCACCGCGCCAAGCACGGCCGATGGGTAGATTCCGATGTTGTCGGTGAGGGTGACTTTTTTGCCCTTGCGCATCTTGCCAACCTGATCCCAGCTCATCGATGTCGCAGACAGGCGCTTGTCGAGTTCATAGCGACCCTTGCGCCAGATCCACATCATGGATGCCAGGCAGAAGCCCATCAAGAGTGGCAACCATGCGCCGCTGATGATCTTGGTCGTCGTCGAGGCAAACAAAGCGACGTCGAGAACCAGGAACACCACAAAGAACGGCAGCAGAATCCAGCGCTGCTTCTTCCACTTCGAGAAGGCCAAAATTAGGAGGCCGACGGTTGAGACGAGCATTGTTCCGGCAATAGCAAAACTGTATGCACCAGCAAGCTTCGACGAAGATTCGAAGACGATGACTAGCGCAATTGAACCAAGACCAACGATGGTGTTGACGAACGGAACGAAGATTTGCCCGCGCTCGTGCAGGTTAGTGTGGCGAATTCTGAGTCGAGGCAGAAGACCCAGCTGCGAAGCCTGACTGGCTAGGGATGCGACCGCGCTAATCAGAGCTTGAGAGGCGATGATGGTTGCCATTGTGGTCACGATAAAGAGGAATACGGCGGGCAAGCCAGGCGCCGCCATTCCAAAGAAGCTGTTTCCGTAAGCGCTCGGGTCGCGAAGCAGAAGCGCACCCTGGCCGAAGTAGTTCAGCGGCAGAGCGAGACCGGCTAGACCAAACCAACCGATGCGAATCGGCGTCTTTCCGAAGTGGCCAAGATCAGCAAAAAGTGCCTCAGCACCCGTCACCGCAAGAATCACCGATGACATTACAAAGAACGTCTGCCAGGCGTGATCCTGAATGAATCCAATGGCATAGGCAGGGTTGAGTGCCACCAGAGACTCTGGATTTTGCATGATTTGTGTAATTCCGAGAAAGCCCAGGGTGATGAACCAAAGGATCATGACTGGACCGAAAATTCGGCCGATTCGATGAGTTCCCTTGAACTGCACGATGAAAAGTACGGCCAAGATGATGACCGTGACCGGAACCACAATCACTTCGAGTCCTGGGTTGATAGTCCTAAGGCCCTCGACCGCTGAAAGCACCGAGATGGCCGGGGTCATCATGCCGTCTGAGAACTCAAAGGCTGCCGCAATCAAGAACATGAATACCGTGAAGCCGAGGATGCCCTTGCGACCGTTGCGGATCTTCGCCGGCAGCTGCGAGAACATCGCGAGGGTTCCACCCTCGCCGCGGTTATCGGCATTCAAGACGAAGATCAGGTACTTGACCGAAACAACGAGGGTGAGCGTCCAGAACACCAGAGACAAGACACCGAGGATTTCGTTTTGGGTGTCACCGCCTGCTTTCACCGCTTCGTTGAATGCGTAGATCGGGCTGGTTCCGATGTCGCCGTAAACGACGCCGAGTGCGCCGAGAGTTAGAGCTGAAGTTCTGGTGAAGTTTGGAGCTTTTGTTTTTTTCATCACGTTTCCCGCTGGCAAATACTTCGCCATACTACTCCTGTGGCGCTGGGGTGCAACCGAAGTCGAGGGTCTCCGCTCAGTGATTTATCCTTTTGGTATGTCACAAGAAATTCGTGAGATTCTCTCCGGTGGCAACCGAACTTCGGTCGGTCGAGCCGCCGAAATCATCGATCAGGCCTGCGACTCGTCGACCGTGCTTGATGCGGTTTACTCACTTTTTTTCGATGAAGACCCTGTTATCGTCATGCGCTCTAGTTACGTTGCGATGAGGGTCGCTGAAAAGCAGCCGGCATCAGTCGAACCCCACCTCGAGATGCTGCTAGCCCGACTCGACGATTTCAAACAGCAGGAGATCCGCTGGCATATCCCTCAACTCTTAATGCATGTTTCTCTCAATGACACCCAGCGACGGGGTGTCTATCGCGAACTCATGCACTGGGCAGAAACTGACCCGAGCAAGATTGTTCCTTATTACTCGTTGCCCACGGCCGCCAAGTTAGCAACCGAGGACGCACAACTAATGTCCGATTTCTTGCCGCGACTCCGAGCGCTAAGCGGTAGCCCAGCTAAATCTGTTGCAAATAGGTGCAAAAAGATCGCCAAGTCTCTGAAGATTGAGCTTTAGCCAGCGGAAACGCTCTGCTTTATTCCGGGCGGGTCAGCTGGAAAGGCTGGCCCTCAGCATCGAAACAGGTGCGCAGGTTGAAGGCTTGCGGGGTTGGCCCAAATTCTCGAAGCTCACGGATCTTCGCCTCAGCCTCGGCGGTGGTCGGGATGTGTCCGGCTGGAACCCACCAGAGAGCGGTGGTTGCAACAGCCACCCGGTGGAACCACTCGAACCGACGACGCATAATCTCGACGTGACCGGTCTTAAAGGTGAAGTCACGCAGGGCCTCGAGCGATTCCCACTTGGACATGTTCACCAGAACCCCGGCGCTGCCTTGTTCATCCCATTCGAACGCCTTGATGGAAGTGGCGTCGCCATCCTCAGTCTTAAGTCTCCAAATGAAGCCCGGCGCGGAGTCGGCAATCGCGTTCACCGGTTCGAGGTTGTCGACAAAATCCTTCAGGCGCTCGCTCTCGAGCGGCTCCAGCATGCGGGCGATGTTGACCTGTGCCAATTCGAGTTTGCTCATTTGGGTTTGTTCCGTTTCCTGGGTTAGTTGGACGCGTTTTTGGCGACCAAGCGGTCTTCGATGGCTTTGCGAATCAGCGCGATGAATTCGGCCGATTCAAGTTGCTCAAGCGATGTGATCTTGAGGTGTCGCAGCTTTGCGCCGGTGCCCTCGAGGATGCCGTTCTCGTCGATGTCGGTTCCGTGAAAGAACCCAAGGTTGATGTGCTCTTTGAACGGCATCAGATAGCAGTACGCCTCCGACATTTTCTTCGGGCCAAGCCCGTAAGACAGTGACTTCTCGCCGAGTCGAGGCACGACTGTGCAGTTCGGGTCGAGGCTAAGGATCAGTTCGTGTCCGGCTTGCAAGAGCGGCAGCACCTTGGGGTTTGCAAGGGCAAACAACTCGGCAATAGTGCCGAGGCGTTCATCGACTTTGATCACGGGCTTAAGGGTATCAAGTGGCTGACTTAGACCAAGGCTGAGATCGACATCTGCTCTAAGACCCGAGCACTGACACAGTTAACGATTCGAGCCGGCATACCTACCGAAGCCTGAATAGGGCTAGCGCATGAAGCAGCGCCGGCAGTGATGCGACGAGCAGCCAAGTTCCTAGCGCGTCGTCGGCAATTCTCAGGGCTACGCCTGCTCCTAGAAGCGCCGTGAACACTAGCGCTGAACCAAGCCTTCGGGTGCTGCCGTCGAGTTTGGTTAGTCGAGCTTCAAGTTCTGGGTTTCGCGTCGAGAGTTCGCCTCGTTCGGCGCGTGTGGCGAGCAACTCGATTCGGCCAGGGATGCGTGCCAGGTTAGCCAAAGTTTCGTACGCGTCAGCACCGAACTGGCGCAGGGTGCCGTTGCGAGCCGAGTTGAGCAGCGACCGGGCGAACGGGTCGACCGCATCCCACATATTGAAGTCGCGGTTTAGTGCGCTGGTGACCCCAGAAACCACCGAGATGCTCCGCAGCAACATCAGGAAGTTTTCCGGAAACTGAAACGGCAGTGCTAAAACCAAGTCGCTGAACCTGGCCGCGAACTCACGAATCTCGCGCGGGTCGGTCTGCGCGATTTGGGTTACCGCAACACCACCGAATCGCTTGAAGAGTTCGGTGATTGCCTTTTCGAGTTGAACAGTGTCGGCAGTTGGCAGCAGCAGCCCCAGATCCTCAACGGCTGTGATCCACCCCCTGGCATCTCGAGCCACGACCGCAAAAATGAACGACTGCAGCCTCTTGCTTTGCAGATTGGTGATCTCACCCATCATGCCGAAATCGATAAACGTCAGAGTGAAAGGTGCGGCGCTACCTGATTTTGCGGGGGTTACAAAGATGTTGCCAGGATGCGGGTCCGCGTGAAAAAAGCCGTGCACGAAAAACTGTTCAAAGGTCACTCGCGCTAGCTCGGCGGCTACCGCGTCTGGATCAATTCCATTCGCTTCGAGCTGCTCAACATCGGTGATTTTGATTGCGCTGACATCACTCAAGGTCAGCACTCGGCTGGATGAGCGGTCCCAAACGATTTCGGGCGTTGAGACGATGTCATCATTCGCGAAGTTGGCGGCGAATCGCTCAAGGTTGGCAGCCTCGCGAAGGTAGTCGATTTCTTCGAGGCTGGTTTTTGCAAACTCTTCCACGAGCCGCGGAACATCTGCACGACGAGAAATGAGTTTGACCCGAGACATCCAAGTGCCGATTTTTCGCAGAGCCTTTAGATCAATCTCTACGATGTCCTGAATGCCCGGACGCAGAACCTTCACGATGACATCTTCGTAACCGACCAGTTCAGCTAGCCCAGGGCTCAGTTTTGCGCGGTGAGCCTGGCCGAGCGAGGCTGCAGCAATCGGCTCTGTGTCAAAGCTCGCGAAAGACGTGCCAACAGGCATCTCTAGGTCCTGCTCGATTTGCGCCAGGATTTCATCGAGGTTCTCGGGCGCGACTTCATCCTGTAGGCCCTCTAATTCCCGAGTGATTTCGGCTGGCAGAATGTCGAGGCGTGACGATAGAAATTGTCCGGCTTTGATCATCAGTCCGCCGAGGTCGGCTGCAAGGTGATTGAAGCCTCGAGCGAGTCTTTTGAATCTTCTGATTCGAGAACGGTTTGCAAGACCACTGAGCCCCATGGTTGGCAGCGCTATCTCGAACCACCATGACTGGGCTAGAGCCAGAGCGGCAAATGTTGTAATTCGTCGATAGCGTGCCCGAAGCAACGCATCGCGTTGCCTTGCCGTTCTGGGCAGCTGGTCCGAGCTGTCGGTTCGCACTAGCTCAGTCGGTTTCGGCGAGAATCGCGTGCAGCTTCTTGTTGACCTGCGAAATCAGTTCGGCCGCCTCGGTTTGCTGCTTCGAAGAGGCGAAGTGGGTGAGCTGACTCACCGTTTGCGCTAGGGCACCTGAAGTCTTGAGAAGTTTCACCTTTGGGTTGTCGCTGGTCTTGCAGTCTGAGCGCCTGGAGGATTCAGCAGCCTCTGGCGAGTCACCTGCTTGCGCATTCGTCGACTCTTTGAGTTCGGCCAGTCGGCGTTTGCCCTTTTCGGTGATTGCGAAGAGTCTGCGTTCTGACTCGACCTTCTTCGAGACGAGCTTGTTTTCGGCGAGTTTGCCCAGCAGCTCGTGAGTTTTGCCGGTCGAAGGATTGAACCTGCCTGCGCTCTGCAGAGAGATCGCCGAGACCAGCCCGGTGATTGTCAGAGGCTCTGCGGTGAGGCTGAACAGGACTGCCGCCTCAAACTCATCCTCGCTTGGTTGGGAAGTGTTTGGAATAGAAACGGCGTTGAAACCCTTGGACGCAATGTTTTTCAGGGCATCCAGGATGTCTTGAAGGTCTTTTCTCAGGTCTGAGTTTTGCATCTAGGGAACTCGCATTCGTTTTTTGTTCGCACAAGAACCAATCTGAGCCAGTGGGTATTCATTCCCTGAAGCGCCTGACTGAAAGCAGGCAGGGATGCGCCTAGCGCAACGCGATGATCGCGGCCACAAGCACGAAGACCAGCGCGAGTCCGCGGTTAAGCATCCTCTGGTTTTGACCTCTACTGATCCACCTGCGAATCGGTAGGGCGAGCGCTACGTATCCCGCGCTAATTGCGGTGAATCCGATTGTGATGATTGCGCTCAAAATAAGCGGGTCGGTGGTGGTGGTTACCTGCGGCACAATCGCGACATAGAACAGCATCGCCTGTGGGTTGCTTACCGCCGTGGTGAAGGCGACGCCAAAGTTTTGGCCGAACTGGGTTTCACTGCTCGAGTCAGCCAGTGGCTCCCGTGTCCAAAGTCGATAGGCCCGCCACAGCAAGAATCCGCAACCAAAGACTTTCATCGCTATGAATGTCTGCGGTGCCGCGGTGAGCAAAACACTCAGCCCAAAGAAGGCGAGCAACAGCAGGATTACCTTTGCCGTGGTGATGCCCAGCGAAATCGGTATCGCCGACTTCCAGCCGCGAGCTAGCGTGGTCGAAACCAGCAACGCGGTATCCGCACCCGGTGCGGCTGCTGCCACAATCCAGACACTCGCGAAGAGCCAATACGAATCCACGTCTTCATACTAGGGATGTTGGATTGTGGAGACTGGCCTTCAATGCTGGGGCTACTCGCCGTCGATCGGGTCTTGATGACGTTCGAGTCCTCACCACTTAATCTAAGCAAACAAAAAGACCGCCCCAAAGGCGGTCGTTTCGTTTGCGGAGAATGGCCCTAAATCGCTTCGCGATTCAGGAACCAGGGAACCCGGTTCTCATCGCCCCAACCCCAGAAATGAAAAACGACCCACAAGGGGTCGTTGTCATTTCTGCGGAGAATGGGGGATTCGAACCCCCGAGGGCTTGCACCCAACGCGCTTTCCAAGCGCGCGCCATAGGCCACTAGGCGAATTCTCCTGATTTGCAAGAAATCGGTGTTTTCTTTTGTGAGTTTATCGACACCGGTTGTGGTCTCGCTCACCGCGTCGCCATAGCTTGGCGCCGCGCTCGGAGCTCGCTGGGCGAATTCTCCTGATGCCTTGCGGCAACCAGCAAATTCTACCCGAACCAATTACGGCCGCCCGCTGAAGATCATCCCGCCAACCGGCAAGTGTTACGAATTGTTTGCCAAACTCAGCTCAAGATTCAGGAAATCATCCGTAAACTATTACTTGTTTACGCAAAAAATCCGCAAACCGAGGTAATGATGCAGAAAAAAGCCCGAATTCTGATTGACCAAGCTCACCAGCAGGCATGGGCAGTTAAGCCCGAAGTCGCCGCAGTCATGAACCCGGCGAACCCAGCAGATGCCAGCTACGCAAAGATGGCTGCGCTCGCCGCATCCCACGACTTTGAAATCGAACTGCACGAGAGCGGCCTGTTCACTGATGAGGCTCTGCAGAACGCCGACATTCTTGTTATTCCGCACGCTTCGTCACCCGAGTGGGAGCAGACCATTCAGGTTGGTTCGGCCCAGTTCACCGCCAATGAGCTCACCGCGATCGAGCGTTTCGTTGCCGCCGGCGGAGCTCTGCTGTTGCTTGCCGAGACCGAGCAGCCAAAGTACGGCAACAACTTCGCCGCTCTAGCGCAGAAGTTCGGCGTCACCATCGAAAACGCCACAGTTCAAGACCCTGACAACAGCTTCAAAGAGGTGCCGACCTGGGTCAAGCCGCAGTTCGAGCGCCTGACCGAATCCGACTTTGCTTTCAAGGTCGAGTCGGTAGCCCTCTACCGCGCCGGCGCACTGAAGGTCGATGACAGCGCAACCGCCGAGGTCTTCATGCGCTCGAGCGAGCACGCCCTGCCGGCTCAGGCCGCGTTGGGCGTCGCCGTCAAGCACGAGGCTGGCCGCGTTGTGGTGCTGGCCGATTCGGACGTCTTCGGCGACGACTCAATCGACGACGTTGACAACCAGCAGCTCTGGCTGAACATCGCCGGTTGGCTGTCGAACGCCAAGGCCGCTTCGCTTGCCGGCAAATCCAAGGATGCCCGCTGGGCCGCATCCGACGCTCGCTGGCTCAAGTTGGCTGCCGCAATCGAGGAGCTTCGCCCGATGCAGGCCAAGGACGGCTCGATTGACGCATCCGAGCACGACCACGCGGCTGCAAGCCGACTGCTCGACCAGGTTCTCGAGGCAATCGACGAGCTGGCGCCTCAATTTGCCCACCAAACCGCCTATTTTGAAGCGGTCAAAATTGACCTGAACAACTGGCGTGCCAACGGTTTTGGCGTGCCTGACTTTTATGACTCGCTCGAGCTGTTCCGCCCGGATCAGCACCGTCGAAACAACGTAGAGCACCTCGCCGTGTTCTCGATGTACACCCAGAACGGCAACCCGAACCGCAACCTCGAGGCCGTAATCACCAACACCTTCTGGCCAGACTGGCTCGCCGACAAAGAGAAGAAGTACAACAACCCGGCCTTCATCCCTATCGAGTTCGTGGCGTTCACCAACGGATACGACACCAACTCGGCCGTGTTCTTTCCTGAGACCGTCGCAACCCGCTCGGTTGCCACCTACTACTGGGGTGGGATTTTCTGCGACCGCGAGGCCGCTCGATTCCGTCGAGTCAGCAGCGCAGCCAAGGAACTGCTGTACCTGCCACTACCTGCCGACGCCGAGCGCCTGGTTTGCGACCAGCAGCTCGCGCAAGAGACCTTCGTGCTCTGGGACCTAATCCACGACCGCACCCACTCGCGCGGCGACCTACCATTCGACCCGTTCATGATCAAGCAGCGCATGCCGTTCTGGATGTACGCACTCGAAGAACTGCGCTGTGACCTCTCGACCTTCCGCGAGACCCTGGTTCTCGAGTCCGATGGCGACCCACGCGCCAAGTACATGCGCTACGCAATCCTGTTCGACCGCCTGTTCCGATTCCCAATCACCGGCGGACGCGTTCGCAACTACGACGGCCTCGGCGGGCAAATCATCTTCGCCCACCTGCACAAGACCGGCGCCTTGCACTGGACTGACAACCGACTCGCATTCGACTGGGATGCCGTAACGCGCGAAGTAGTTGTGCTGTGCGAGCAGGTCGAGAAGCTGTACCACGACGGCATCAACCGCTCGAGACTTGCACAGTGGATCTCGGCCTACGAGTTCGTGACATCGCTCGTGCAGCCGCATCCTGCATCGACTTGGGCCAAGGGCGTTGAACACCTGCCGACCGATGGCGAGCTCAAGGGTCTGGTGAACCTCGTGCTCGACGACGAGTTCCCGCTGAACGTGTTCTTCGAGACCCTGAACCGCAAGCTTTCTGACGTCATCGCATCCACCAAGGGCATCACCGCCTAGCGGATGCCATCTGGCGGCTCAAGCGGCAGAAACTGGCATACTTTCGACATGGAATCGCTCGACAGAAGAATCATTCAGCAGCTGAGCAAAGACTCGAGCGCATCGCTCACCGACCTGTCTGAGCAGCTGGGTGTTCCGAGTTCGACCCTGCACCAGCGCATCAAGCGCCTCGAAGCCAGGGGAGTCATCAAGGGGTATCGAGCCGATGTCGATCAGCGCCAGGTCGGTCTGACCCTTCACGCGCTCGTTTCGCTGACCCCGATTGATCCAGCTCGACCAGATGACATTGCCGAAAAACTCGAGCAGATCGAAGAGGTCGAGAGCTGCTGGTCGGTGGCTGGTATCGAGTCTTACGTGGCCAAGGTCGCGGTTGCCGAACCGGCTCAGCTCGAAGAACTTCTGGGGCGAATTCGCACGCTCGCAAACGTTTCAACCCGCACCACGATCATCCTGTCGACCCCGTTCGAGGGTCGCCAGGCCAACATCCCCGAGGAGCAGTAAATGACCCTTAATAAAAGAGGATTCGCCAGCGACAACTACGCGGGCGTGCATCCAGCCGTGATGGCCGCGATGGCAGCCGTGAACGAGGGTCACGAAGTCGCCTATGGCGAGGACTCGGTCACCGCTCGCTTCGACGAACTGGTTCGCGAACTCTTCGGCCCGAACGCTGTCGGATTTCCGA
>CAYTNT010000003.1:0-62593 GCA_964439235.1 uncultured Rhodoluna sp.
GCTGTGCTGCAAACGACTACTGTCACAAATTTGTAACGGGTTCAACCCTAGCCGAGGCGTCTCGAAAAGGCTAGAGCAAATTAGAAAATGACTCGGATGCGCATGCGACGCCTGACTGAGCGCCGCGCCACAGAGGCGAAACTAGCTAATGATGTTGCGCTCGCGCAGGGCGGCGCGCAGTGCGTCATCGCTTGGCTCAACCAAGAAAGCGCCATCGGCGAACTGGATCACCGGAATGTTCTTGCGACCCGAAATGGCTTCTGCCTGAGCGGTGAACTCTGCGCTCTGCTCGACGTTGCGCTCCTCGAACTCGACGCCCTCGGCAGCAAAAACGGCCTTCGCGCGACGGCAGTCGCCGCACCAGTCTGCTCCGTAGTAAACAACATCAGCCATTTCTGCTCCTAACGCAGTCGAATCTTGTCTGGAATCACCAACACGTCGCCGTCGAACGTGATTCCACGCAGGTCTCGAACAACAATATCAGCATCGGTGAGCATCGCACGTTCGCTAACCCCAACCACGAGGCCCACCCCGGCCGCGATCGCAGCCTCGGCGCCCGCCTGGGCATCCTCGAAGACTACACAGTCTTCAGGAGCGAAACCCAACCGCTGCGAACCAAGCAAATACGGGTCGGGATGCGGCTTGCCGCGCGCAACGTCAGCGGCCGTGACCAGCTGCTCAGGCACAGGCAGCCCCGCCGCGATGAGCCTTGCGCGCCCAAGGTTCGGGTTGGCCGAAGTGCATACCGTCCAGGTGCCCGCGGTCAGGGCGTGCAGTAAGTCGACTGCGCCTGGCAGCGCAATCGTCGAGCCAGCGGTCAGCTGCTCGAGCTCGTTGATGCGGTCATTCGCGACCTCGAACAGCTCTGGTGCAACCTGCTCGCGCACTTTGTCTTCGGCGCGGCGCCCTGCGTTCTCGGGCACGTCCCACTCGAAGTGCGGTGCGAACTCGCGCGCCCACTGAGCCCAAGCCTCGGCGGCTGCGGCGTGTGAATCAACGAGGACGCCATCGTTGTCGAACAGCAGCCCGCTCGCGAAAAACTTCATTCGTCTAGTTTGACTCAGCCTTCGTGACCTAAGCCGCGATCGTGCCGGGCTTGTCGGTTTCGCGATTGCGCAGCGTGATGGTCAGGTAGGTGCCGATCACGACCAGCAGAACCAGAACCTTGGCCGGTGCCAGGTCTTCGAGATACCACTGCCACGTCGGCGCTTTGAGCGAGCCAGGGCTCATGCCGTTGCCGTAATCCCAAAGCTTGTCGATGGCGCCTCCGGTGCTGGCGAGCGCGATGATGCTGACAACGCCGGCAAACGCGATGCTGAGCACAAGGTTCAGGTTGGCGGCGCCTGCTGCAAGCGAGGTGAACACGGCCTTGGGTCGCGGCACCGGCTGCTCTCCGACCTTGGCCCGATTGGCAAATCGTGTGCCCGCGATGATTCCGAGAATCACGATTGCCTGAATCAGCACCCAAACCCAAGTCTGCAGCGGAGTCTTAGTCGCGTCATAGATGAGCAACCCGAGCACGATTGCGAACGCCGTCGTCAAGATCGGAACAGCATAACCGAAACCCAAGTTCTTGCGTCGAGCCCGCTCGGCCGCCTTGAGCGCCTCATCTTCGTGGTCTTGGGGCAACGCATCCGCCCTGAAAACAAAGGCTCGCAAGATTACGAGAATCACGAGCGCGGTGGCAAGAACGATTGGCACATAGACACCGAGGATGCGTGCGAGCAAACTCGCGTTGCGGCCCGAGAAGTCGTTGAACGCCGAAAGGAAGTTGCCGAACACGAAGATCACACCGAGACCGATGCCGATCCACAGCAGCAGGTTGTTGAAGCGGTGCGAGGCTCGAGCAAGTGCGTGTTCCTCGCCGAGTTCGCGGCGCAACCTCAGCGCGGTTCGCTGACCCCAAAGCGCACCAAGCGCGATGCAGGCCACCGCCAACAGAAACAGATACGCGCTCCAGTGAATCGTGGTGTTGATGTAGTCAGGATTCTTGAGCGAACCATCGGGCTGGTACTCGACGTAGTCACGCTCCAGCAGCGAGAGGTACATGCCGCCGGCCATAAACGCCCAGGCGGCTACGAGAGACGCGAGCGGAACAATCAGCGAAAGCTTTGGTTTCGAAATCCTTCTCATACCTTCACATTACGCCCATGGGCTGTGGTCGGCATTTCGAAAAACTTGCAACCCCGCAAAGTTAGAGGCCCCGCAACTTTTGGTCACGGGGCCTTTTCTAACAGGAGGATGTTAGTCACCTTCAACTTTGATGGTTTGAATGGTTCCGGTGATGGTTCCAATCAGCTTGTCTCCGTCGAATTCTGAAGTCGGCGCATCCTTCACGATGCGGCCAAGTCGAAGAACCACAATGCGGTCGGTCACCTCGAGCACGTGCGGCAGGGTGTGCGAAATGAAAATGACGCCGAGCCCCTTCTTCTTAGCCGCGCGAATGATCTGCAGCACCTCGCCAGCCTGACGAGCACCGAGATGGTTGGTTGGCTCATCCAGGATGATCACCTTGCGAGCCCAAGCCACAGAGCGACCAATCGCTACCGCCTGTCGCTGACCACCCGAAAGCTGCGAAACCGAACGGTTGGATGCCGGCACCGCGATGCCCACCTCTTCGAGGTTGCGGTGTGCTTCCTCTTCCATTTCGCGCTTAGCCAAGAACCCAAAGAATCCGAGGATGCCCTTGAGCGTGCGCTCGCGTCCGAGGAAAACGTTCTGCGAAACGGTGAGGTGTGGGGCCAGACCCGAATCCTGATACAGCGTCTCGATACCCGCTTCGAGAGCATCACGAGGTGAGTCCCAGCTTCGTTCGGTTCCGTCCAGGAAGATCTGGCCACCATCTGGCTTGTGTGCACCCGACAACACCTTCACCAGAGTTGACTTACCGGCACCGTTGTCACCAACGAGTCCGATAACCTCACCCGCGTGCAATTTGAGACTTGCACCATCCAGAGCTACTACGCTGCCGTAGCGCTTTGAAACATTCTTTACTTCGTAGATAACTTCGCCGGCCATTATTTGCGTCCGTTTCTGTTCTGCAGGGTCTGTGCTGCAACTGCAGCAGCGATGAGCACCGCTACTACAACTTTCTTCCAGTCAGGTGCTACACCGGCCATGATTAGGCCCGACTGCACCGTGAAGAGGATTAGGGTTCCGAGGACGGTTCCCCACATGCGGCCGATACCACCCATGAGGCTGGCGCCACCGATAACTACCGCGGCGATAGCGTCGAGCTCACGCCCGGTTCCCGATGATGGTGAACCAGCGCCGAGTCGCATGTATACGTAGATTCCAGCTAGACCCGCGAGGCCTCCCGAGAGCATGTAGATCTTTGAAATGTGTCGTTCGACGTTGATGCCGGCTGCGCGAGCGGCGAATGCGTTCGAACCAATTGCGTAGGTGTAGAGGCCGAACTTGGCCTTGTGCAGGAAGAGGCCGGTGATTGCGACCACGATAGCGACGATGATGACTGCCACTGAAAGAGGCATCCACTTAGGGTCAATCGCCGAGATTAGTTTGAAGTCGTTAGGGCCACCGATTGGCATTCCGTCGGAGATGATCACCGAGAGGCCGAGAGCGGCACCCATGGTCGCGAGAGTCGCGATGAACGGAACGATTTTGGCCTTGTTGATGAGGATGGCGTTGATGTAACCAACGAAGACTCCAACCGCCACCGAGACTATTGCGCCAAGCAGCAGTGGGATGTAGGCATCCTCTGGAGCGGTCTTGGTTGACTCGCCCAGGATGTTGACCATGAAGTAGGCCGAGACCACGCCGCTGAGACCAATGACAGCACCGACCGAAAGGTCGATGCCGCCACTGATCACGACAAAGGTTTGACCGACAGCAATCAGCACGACCGAACCCCAGTCCGTGAGGATGTTGGTTGCGGTGGCTGTGCTAAAGAACTTTGGTTCCAAGACGGTAAAGACGATGGTCAATACCGCAAGTACGCCCACCAGGATCGAGATCTGGTTTGTTGCCAGACCTCTCACCTTGGCGACGAGCTGATTGCTGTCAGTCATTGTGTTTCCTTTATTGCTTGTTGCTTGATGTAACCGGAATTAGTTGCTGGCTACGTAGGTGTACTTAGCGAAGTCTTCTTCCGAGGTGTTGGCGTCTAGGACGACGTTCGGAATAACAACTTCCTTAGCGGTGCTGGTCTTGCCGGTTTTGATGAACTCGACCAGGGTCTTGATGGCGAGGCGAGCCTCAGCAGCAGGGTCCTGAGCGATCAGAGCGGTGAAGATGCCCGACTTGATCTTGGCAACGTTGTCTGGGTAAGCGTCGTAACCAACGAGGGCTACCTTGCCAACGAGACCCTTGGCCTCAAGTGCAGCAGCTGCACCCGATGCGTTGGTTCCGTCGATTGCGAAGATACCTGCGAGGTTAGGGTACTTGGTCAGCCAGTTGTTGACGTTGGTTGCAGCCTTCTCTGGGTTTGACTCCGAGTAAGCAACATCCTTGATCTCGATGCCTGGGTACTTTGCAGCTACCTGAGCCTTGAAGCCGTCAAGACGGCCAACGTTGGTGGTAGCGGTTGGCGAGGTTAGACCTACAACAACTTCGTACTTCTGGCCGTCGGTGTAACCGATCTTTGCAGCGATTGCGTCAGCAGCGCGTGCGCCACCGTCAGCGTTGTCACCGGTGATGAAGGTAAGAACGTCGGTGAGGTCCTCAACGCGAGTGTCAACGTTTGCAACGACAACGCCCTGAGCAACGGCCTTAGCGACCGAAGCCTGAAGTGCGGTTGGGTCGGTTGGGATGAGAACCAGACCGGTTGGGTTCTGAGCCAGAACGGTGTCCACGATTGGAATCTGGGTCTCAGGTGAGTAGTTCGAAGGGTCTCCCTGCCAGATCAGGGTTACGCCCTGAGCAGCAGCTTCCTCTTCAGCTCCGAGCTTCATAGCCTGGAAGAACGGGTCTGACTCTGCACCCATTACGAATGCGATGCTGATTTCTTCTGGTGCAGCTTCTTCAGCCGGAGCCGAGCAGCCAGCTGCCACCAGCGACACAGCTGCAAGTGCACCGATTGATGCAAGTGCGCGTACCGAACGCTTCATGATTTCTCCTTGGTTTGAGTTATTTGCGAGAAATGCGAGAACGTTCTCGCAAATCTTGATATAATCATGGCAGTGGCATTTCTCGGAAAACAACTTTTGCCGATAACGGTTAAGTCACGTTTGTGTAAGCGATTTACGAGGCGGCCATAATTGGCAGAGAACAAAGAGAGCGGGTGGCGCATGGTTGGCTCAAGAAAGCCGACAATCAACGACGTCGCCGCCGCCGCGGGCGTGAGTCGCGCTACCGCATCCCGTGCTCTTAGCAACTACGGACGAATCGCAGACGAAACGGTTGAGCGGGTTCGCAAAGCAGCGGAACAGCTCGGCTATCGCCCCAACCAAGTAGCTCAGGCAATGCGCGCCGGCAAGACCAAAACAATCGGCCTAGTTATCATCGCCGACTTCACCAACGCCTTCTTCGATCGCGTAACCAAATCGATTGTCGACTCGGCTAAGTCAGCGGGCTACCAGGTGCTAATCGCCAACACCGACGAAGACATCGAGGTGGAGCGGCAGGCTGTTGAGAACATGCTCGAGAAGCAGGTGGATGGAATCATCCTGACCCCTTCGTCGGTTGCCGTTCATGATCACCTGACCCCAAAGGCGCTCGGCGGAAAACCGTTGGTTCTGATCGACAGAAGGTTGGCAAGTTTAAAGACCACCTCGGTCACCACGGATGACTTTCAGGGTGCCGAGCAGGCAGCTAGGCACGCACACTCTCTTGGGCACACCCGATTTGGTTTTCTAATTGCAGTGCCGGGAGTAAAGGGCTTCACACGTGATCGCCCAGCCATGATGATTTCGCCGATTGAGGAACGCGTCGATGGTTTCGCGAACGGTGCAATCGAGTGCGGGGTCAAACCCAAGAACATGCACTGGTTCTTCAGCGAAGATCACCCCGTGGCATCGCAGAGCGCCGCCGCTGCCCTACTGGACTTGCCTAAGCCTCCAACCGTAATTCTGACCTCGAACAATGACATGCTGCTTGCTGTGCTCAAAGTAGCCGGCAACAGGCGACTTCGCATCGGACAGGACATCTCAGTGATTACCATCGACGACAGCGAATGGGCTCAGGCCATGGTGCCGGGAATCACCGTGGTGAGTCGACCCGTTGAAGAGGTGGGGCAGCTCGCAGTTGAGAAGTTGGTGACCCAAATCGAAGACAAGTCGCAACTGTTCGACAAAATCGTTTTGCCAACCGAACTCGTTGCTCGCGAATCGGTGGCTAACCTAAAGTTGCGACCCGAACTCGATCCCGAATTTCAAGGCAACCGCGACGACTGATTGCAACAACCCACGACCTTTAGTGAAAGCTAGAGACGACAACGCAGAAAGAGGAACGCATGATTCTGGTGATTGGTGAAGCCCTCATCGACCTGATCGAGAATCGCTACCAAGCCGGCAGCTTCAATGCCGTGGTCGGCGGGGCAAACGCTAATGTTGCGCTGGCACTGGCTCGACGCGGCACAAAGCATCAGTTCCTCGGCCGAATCAGTCACGACCGCTTCGGCAAGATCATTCGCGAACGCCTGGAAACCAACGGCGTAAACCTCGATTTCAGCATCGACGCAACAGAGCTGACCACGCTTGCCGTAGTCAGCATCGATTCGCACGGAGTGCCCAACTACAGCTTCTATGTCAACGGCACCGCCGACTGGGGCTGGACCCCAGAGGAGCTTCCGAGCGATGTTGACCTCGAAAACATGCACGCCACAGCGATTCAGTTCGGCTGCCTGACCATGGCCATGGAACCGGGCAACCTAGTCATCGAGAAGTGGGCCAAAGCTCACTACGACCAAAAGTCGGTAACCATCAGCCACGACATCAACATGCGCCCCGCCCTCGGCTTTGACCGTGCTCACGAGCGCAGCCGAGTCGAACGCGTCAACTCGTTTAGTCACCTGATTAAGGCATCCGACGAAGATATCTACTGGCTCTACGACCTGCCAGCGGGTTCAGACGTCGACCCAATCGTTGCTCAGTGGATCGGCGCTTCGGGGCGGCACGTGTTCGTTACCCGCGGAGGCGACGGCGTTAGCGTCTATCGCCCGGCCTCCGACGGCTCGGTCACCAGGTTCGATGTTCCTTCGCGCAAAATCAACGTGGTCGACACTGTTGGAGCAGGTGACACGTTCTGCGCCAACCTGCTGGGCCAGTTGAGCGACATCGGTGCCCTAGGCACAGACGCATTTGATCGTCTCGCGAACCTCACCGACGAAGACCTGCGCGGCTTTGTGCACACCGCGGGAATCGCTGCCTCGATTACTTGCGAGCGAGCAGGATGCGAACCGCCAACCAAGGAAGACCTCGCGGCTGTTCTAGCAACTCTCTAGCCGCTAGGCCAGAGCGATTTCGGCGGTAAGCAGCACACCGCGACCATCGTTCACGATTTGCCAACGATGGCAAATCTCGTCAAGCAGTTGCGATCCAAAGCCCTGCGCCTTGACATCAAGTGGCTTGCCGTCGTTGCGAACACGCACCTCTGCCGTGCCCTGCTTGGTTAGCGAAATCATCACGGATGCGTTGCTTGCCCGCCCGTGTTTGATCGCGTTGCTGATGGCCTCTTGCACAACCTCGACCACGCAGGCACCCGCATTCTTGTCGGCATAAAGCTTGGTGGATGCGTTCTCGTCGATGAAAACCGAAATCTCACAGCTGCCTCGCCACAGCGAAACGATTTGAGTGATTACCTCGGCAAAATCTTCTTGCTCGCTTGGGCTCAGGTCTAGCCGGTCGAGCGCTGAGGTGATGTCTGATTCGGCCTCGGCCACGAGTTGCGGCGTGATTTTCTTTGCCGAACTCAGCTTCATGCTGGCGGCGTAAAGAGCAGTTTGAATCGGGCCGTGCAACACGCTAGCCATCTTGCGATTGTTCAACCAGATTTCTTGGCGCAATCTAGAAACCAGAAGCTCTGTGGCCGCGATGACGCTCTTGAGTTCGGTCACGGCCTCACCTCGAGCTACCTGAACGGCCTGACCGATTGCAAAGGTGATTCCAAACACCAGACCAAACATCAAGATGTTTGCGGTCTCTTGCTCTGAGAACGGAATCCGCAACGCCTCGGCCAAGAACAGCACGAGCCACTCGACGGCCGAGAAACCCAGCACCACGAGCATGGCCGCGTAGAGAATCGGCATCCGTCGGCCCTGCACGAGCCCCTTGATGAACCCGAGCACCAGCAGAGCAATCAAGCCGTGCAGAACTCCAGCGATAAATCCTTCGAATCCGGGCTTGAGCGCAAGCGCTGCCGGAAAAGCCGTAATCGCAATCAGTAACGCGCTCAGCTGTGGCAAAAACAGGCGGGATGCGTCAATTCGATGCATGGGTGAAATCGCCGGGATGTAACCCCTCGCCTTGGCACTTGATAGTGGCTCGGGCTGTTGCTCAGTCGCGGCAATATCGTGACTGAGCGGTCGCACAACTTCATCCACGGTCTTAGTGAGCGTCTCGATGATTGCGGCACTGTTGCTGGCGCTCTTGAGTTGCTGGCGAACGGAGTTGATTGCTGGCGCGAGGATTCCTCGAACTCGTCCGACCAACTCGGCTCGCTGAGTTTCGATGCGAAGCTTCATGGTCTGCTGAAGCTCAGCCAACTGCTTTCGTTCGGCAATCAAGCGGGCGCTCTCGCGAATGTTGCGCTCGAAGTTAATACCGATGATTACGCAAATACCAAGGGTGACTCCGGTGTAGATTGGCCCACTGATTAGTCGCCACAGCAGATCTGACTCGGGAATCAGCCCAAAGTACCGACCGAGCAAAAAGATAACCGAAGCGCGAATCAATCCAATAGCTGCAAAATACAGCTGAACGAGAATCGGGTACTCACCAAATCTTGGGACGATTCGACGGTAAACAAGTCCGCCGAGCACGAACAGAGCAACGGCCACCGAGTAACCGACAATTGCAATCAGCACCCAGAGCGCGTCATTGCCGCCAAATCTGGTTCGGTCGAACACCAACGTACTCATCAGTGCGGGTATCGCGTAGAGCACAATCGCGGTCACGTTGAAGCCCTCGATCGAACCGATGCCGCCGTAGAGTCGGTAAGCGTTGACCCTGGAACCGGGTTCGCTCAAGACTTGGTTTTGTCTGCCCATTCGGCTCTCGCGCCTACTGAATCTGATACTGATCCTGCGAGGTGGCCTTCAAATACCTGCGGCTGGCCTCGACGCGGGCGTTGCCCTCGGCACTCGGGTCGATGTCTAGTGCATCAAAGATGCGGCTGATGATGCCCTCAACGGCACGCACCGTGGTGCCACGAATTTCGGCAATTTGCGCATTAGACAGACCTTCGGAGACCATCTTCAGAACGCCGATCTGCTTGCGTGACAGGTTTCCGAGGGGGCGATTCTCGGCGAGGTCATGCCTATGAGTTGAGTTGGTTGAATCCTTTAGAACGGCTTCGAGGGCGTTGACCAGTTCGGTTGCGTCGGTGAGTTGAGACTTGCGCAGATAGCCGATGTTTTTGCGCTCGGCAATTCGGTCGCGACCGGCGAAGCGTGGGTCAGGCAGGTTCGTGAGGTAGACCACGCCGAGGTCGTAAGCCTCTTGCTCTAGCGATTCGACGAGATCAAAACCGCTAGGGCCAGGGCCAAGTTCGATGTCGACAACTAGGGCGTCAGGATCAACTGCGGCGATTGCGCGGCGCGCATCCGATGCGTTTGCTGCGGTGGTAACCGAAAAGCCCTTGGCCTCGAGAGCCTTTGCGAGCAGGTCGCGCAACAGCGACTCATTCTCGACGACGACAATCTGCCTTGCAAACATGGTTCTAGTCTGGCAGGACTTTGATGGTTGCCAAAGTCGGATCCGCGACAAACGCGATACGCACTCCGCTGTCGCGGGCGGCGAAAAGAGCATCCAGCGCGGCCTGGGTGATTCGCTCACCCGGGCTGAGCACCGGCACGCCAGGCGGGTAAGGGCAAATCATCTCGGCACACACGCGACCGACCGAGTCGGCTGCCGGCACTATCTCGTACGACGAGAAGAATGCTTCGCGCGGCGATACGACGACCTCGGGCTGAATCGAGAAGGATGCCTGAACCGAAATCGGACGCAGCTCGCCCCGGTGTCGGTTGACCGACTTGATGATGCGTCGAATCAAATCCTCGATGCGGTCTGGTGTATCGGCGAACGTGATCATCGGAATGATCATGTCGCGGTTGGCCATCTCAACATCAATATTGGCCGCCAGGAGCTCGGATTCGACGGCGTTGCCATCGGCGCCAATCGAACTCAGCAGAATCACCATTTTGAGCGGGTCGATGTACTCGCCGTCGATTACGTCGATGCCCGCCTCGCGCAAAGCCGCGCGACCGCGCGCGGTGGCCTCGATAACCGGGCCAATCAATTCGCGTCCGTGGCGCTCTAGCAGGGCACGCGCGGCATCGATCGATGCCAGGATGCGCCCAGACATCGAGGTGGTCTGGGTAGAGTCAAACATCTTGTTGAATCGGGCCAGATCGACGTAATCGCCCTTGACCAGCACGAACGATGCTTGCGAGTAACTCGGCAGAGTCTTGTGCGCCGAGGTTACGACGATGTCAGCACCCTCGGCCAGCGGGTGCTCGGGCAGTTCGGGGTGAAAACCGTAGTGCGCCGCCCAAGCCGCATCCACCACAAGCGGGATGCCATACTCGTGCGCTACCTGCGACAGCCTCGGAATGTTTGACATTGTGCCCACGTAAGAGGGTTCACCGATCAGCACGGCCTTAGCATCGGGATGCGCCGCGAGCGTCTCGGCCAAGCGGCTCGAGGGTAGGTACTCGGGCAGACCGGTCTGCGGATTGATCTCGGGCCTGATCCACACGGGAATCACGCCCGAGTAGACCATGCCCACGAGCACCGACTTGTGCAGGGTTCGCGAAACGATGACCTTGTCGCCGGGGCCGGCGACGGCCATTACGGCAGCGTGGTTTGAGCCGCTCGAGCCGTTGACTCCGAAGCGGCAGAGATCTGCGCCCCAGAGGCGGGCAGCCATAGCTTCGGCCTCGAGAATCAGGCTCGGAGAGATGCGGTGCGGGTGATTGCCTGGCAGAACTGGAATATCGCCGTCCACGATTGCGCCGGTTAGATCCGTGCGCCCCTTGTGCCCGGGAATCTGGAACGGTGACCGGTCGGTCTCCATGTCTCGAATCCAGGCATCCAGCAGTGGTGCCGAGGAGCGCAGACCCATTGGGTCTTTGGTGTCTAGAAGTGTGGCTGCGCCAAACGCGTGCTGTGGCAATATCCCGCCTAACTTTAGGTCTCGGTCGTTCGCCGAGCTCATCCAACCCGGTTGAAGACTCGCGCCGCCTGTGGCGCCGGGCTAAAAGAGTCTAAGAAACGAAGAAGGACCGGGTCAATCAGACCCGATCCCTCGTCGTTGAAAGTTCGGTGAATTCTTAGAACTCGACCTTGGTCACGTTGGTGTCCAGTGGGATACCAGGACCGAAGGTGGTTGAGACGGCACCCTTGATTAGGTAGCGTCCCTTCGAGCTCGATGGCTTCAAACGAAGAACCTCGTCCAGAGCTGCTGCGAGGTTCTCGCCGAGCTGCTCCTTGGTGAACGATGCCTTACCGATGATGAAGTGCAGGTTAGCCTGCTTGTCAACGCGGAACTCGATCTTTCCACCCTTGATGTCAGTCACGGCCTTGGCCACGTCTGGGGTCACGGTTCCGGTCTTAGGGTTTGGCATCAGGTTACGAGGACCCAGTACCTTACCGAGGCGACCGACCTTGCCCATGAGTTCAGGGGTCGATACTGCCGAGTCGAAGTCGGTCCAGCCTGCTGCAACCTTCTCGATCAGCTCGTCGCCACCGACCTCGTCAGCGCCTGCTGCAACTGCAGCGTCAGCTGCGGCACCAGTTGCAAACACGATAACGCGGGCGGTCTTACCGGTTCCGTTTGGCAGCGAGACGGTGCCACGGATCATCTGGTCGGCCTTACGAGGGTCGACACCGAGCTTGAGAGCAACCTCGACGGTTGAGTCAAACTTCTTTGAACCGGTCTCCTTGATTAGGGTTACGGCCTCTGCTGGGGTGTAAAGCTTGCCCTCCTGGATGAGAGCTGCTGCGGCGTTGTATGCCTTTGAGCGCTTTGCCATGCTGTTGTTCCTTTTCTTTTGGTCACAGTTGTGGTCAACGTGCCGCGCGCGGCACTCCCACTACTTTTGGTTTTTTGTTTAGGCCTCTACGGTGATGCCCATGCTGCGGGCGGTGCCGGCGATGATCTTCGCTGCTGCGTCAACGTCGTTGGCGTTCAGGTCGGCCATCTTCTGCTCGGCGATCTTGTAGAGAGCGTCCTTTGACAGGGTGGCAACCTTCACGGTGTGTGGGGTTGACGAGCCCTTTGCTACTCCGGCAGCCTTCTTAATTAGCTCAGCGGCAGGAGGGGTCTTCAGAACGAAGGTGAATGAGCGGTCTTCGTAAACGGTGATTTCAACCGGTACGACGTTGCCCTTCTGGTCTGCGGTTGCGTTGTTGTACGCGGTGCAGAACTCCATGATGTTCACACCGTGCTGACCAAGAGCTGGACCAATAGGAGGAGCTGGGTTAGCAGCGCCTGCATTGATCTGAAGCTTGATCATGCCGGTGATCTTTTTCTTCGGTGCCATTTGTTATTCCTTTGGTTTGTTATGGAACTCTAAAAAACTTTGGTTAGACGAGAGCCGCGACCTGCTCGAAACCGAGCTCGACCGGGGTTTCACGCTCGAACAGCGAGACGAGAACAGTGAGCTTGCCGCTCTCTGGCTTGATTTCGCTGATGGTGCCTGGCAGGCCGGCGAACGAGCCGTCCTTGATCATGATGCTCTCGCCAAGCTTGAAGTCGACGACCACAGGAACGGCCTTCGACTTGCCCTTGACGGCAACACCCTTGGTGGCTGCCTTTGCGGCTGCCTGCTCTGGCAGTTCGTAGGTGCTCTTGAGCATCTCGAAAGCCTCGTTCGGGCGCAGAGCGGTTGGGTTCTGCGAGTTGCCGACAAAGCCGGTAACCGCAGGAGTGTGACGAACCAGCGACCATGACTCTTCGGTCATGTCCATGCGAACCAGAACATAGCCAGGGATGCGAACCTTGGTCACCAGCTTGCGCTGACCGTTCTTGATCTCGATGGTGTCTTCCATCGGAACTTCGATCTGGTAGATCGAGTCGCCACCTTCGATGGCAAGCTTGCGGTTCTCGATGTTCTGCTTGACGCGCTTTTCGTATCCCGCGTAGCTGTGAACGACGTACCACTTGCCAGGCAGGCTGCGCAGCTGAGCCTTGAACTCTGCGTAAGGGTCTTCTTCTGCACCCTCCGAAACCTCGTCTGACTTGGCGGCAGCGACCTGCTCGGCCTCTTCGATTGCCTCGGCAACCTCGTGGTCTTCGCGGGCTACCTCGGCAGCATCGAGTGCGAGGTCGGCAAGGTCGGCGTCGGCCTCAGCAATAACCTGCTCGGCTTCGACGTCTAGAACCTCGGCCACTGACTCTAGTTCGCGCTCGTTTTCACTCACTTGATGTTCCTATTCGCTTGATGCTGCTCGGTAAAAGTCTTGGTTTGAAACGGTGCTGTCTGCCGGATTACTCGGTCGGAGTAAAGGCAAACTTCACAGTCTCGATGAAGGCCCAGTCAAGGGCGAAAATGATGGTCATTACGACTGCCACGAATGCCAGAACGACGCCGGTGAAGTTGCGAAGTTCGCTCGGGGTCGGCTTGGTGACCTTCTTGAGCTCGAGCACGACCTGCTTGAAGAATAGGCTCACTCGACCGATGAGTCCGCGCTTGGCGGCCTTGTCGGCCTTGGCCTGCTCGACCAGATCCTCTGACGGCTGCTCTAGTTCATCTGCCATCGTCATTCCTTCTTCTTCATTAGCAAAGGTGTGCAAGTTCTCACTTGCAGGGCAGACAGGACTCGAACCTGCAACCGACGGTTTTGGAGACCGTTGCGCTACCAATTGCGCCACTGCCCTTTGCAGCTAATTTGACGTTTGATTCCGAAGGCCTGAAGACACACTTCTAGATTGATTTCTAGATTGATTGTTTTGCCAGACTAGGCTTTCGGCGTTTGTCAAACTACCTCCTAGGAGTTTACTCGGCTCAATCCCGAAATGCAAAGGCAAATCCTTGCTTTAGTAGGCTTGAGAGCGTGACTGACTTCCCTCGTATCTCAAAGCGCATCGGCTCAATCGCCGAATCGGCGACTCTCAAGGTTGATGCCAAGGCCAAGGCTCTGCAAGCGGCCGGCCGACCTGTAATCAGCTATGCCGCCGGTGAGCCTGACTTTGCCACCCCAGCACACATCGTGGATGCTGCCGTGGCGGCCGTGCGCGACCCGAAAAACCACCGTTACACGCCAGCTATCGGTCTTCCTGACTTGCGTGAGGCAATTGCCGCGAAGACCAAGCAAGACTCTGGCACCGAGATCACGGCGGCTCAGGTTGTAGTCACCAACGGTGGCAAGCAGGCCGTCTACCAGGCTTTCGCGACCCTACTGGATCCGGGTGACGAAGTGCTACTGCCGTCTCCGTTCTGGACCACCTACCCCGAGGCGATCGCCCTAGCTGGCGGCAAGACCGTCGAGGTATTTGCCGGCGCAGACCAGAACTACATGGTCACCGTAGAGCAGCTCGAAGCCGCTCGCACCCCGCGCAGCAAGGTTCTGCTGTTCTGTTCGCCATCGAACCCGACCGGCTCGGTCTACTCGCGCGAGCAGGTTGAGGCCATCGGTCGCTGGGCATACGAAAACGGAATGTGGGTAATCACCGACGAGATCTACCAGAACCTGGTCTACGACGGCGGTCGCGCGGTGTCGATTACCGAAGCCGTGCCAGAGCTGGCCGATCGGACCATCATGGTGAACGGTGTCGCAAAGTCTTACGCGATGACCGGTTGGCGTCTGGGCTGGATGGCCGGACCCCTTGACGCAATGAAAGCCGCAGGAAACCTGCAGTCGCACCTGTCGTCAAACGTCTCGAACATCTCGCAGCGCGCAGCAATCGCCGCCCTGACCGGCCCGCAGGATGAAGTTCTCGCGATGCGCGAGGCTTTTGACCGCCGCCGCAAGCTGGCAGTTGCCGAGTTGAACAAGATCCCGGGTTGGGTCGCTCCAACCCCGCAGGGTGCGTTCTATGTTTACTCGGACGTCACCGGACTGCTCGGTCGCGAGTGGAACGGCAAGCTGATCAACACCTCACTCGAGCTGTGTGACTTCATCTTGGATGAAGCCGAGGTAGCACTGGTGCCGGGCGAGGCCTTTGGCCCATCGGGATACGTTCGACTGTCTTACGCGCTCGGCGACCAGCCACTGCTCGAAGGCATCCAGCGTTTGCAAAAGCTGTTTAGCTAAACAGCCAGATTGGCCTAATCTTCGTCGAACCCGACCAGCACCGGCTCGGGCTTGAGGTTGATGCCCCAGCGCGCAGCAACGCGCTCTTGCACGAAGGTCTTTAGCTGCAGCACGTCGGCCGCCGTCGCCCCGCCCCGGTTCGTGATTGCGAGCGTGTGCTTCGACGAGATGGCCGCACCCGAACCTGCAATCTGAAAGCCCTTTGGAACGCCGGCGTTTTCGATCAACCAAGCGGCCGAGAGTTTTACTGTCAGACCGTCGTCCGCCTCAGATTCCCACTTTGGTGCCTCAAAGGGCAAGGTGCGCGCAACTTTGTCTGACACGATCGGGTTCACGAAGAAGCTGCCGCAGCTGCGAGTGTCGGTGTCGGCAGGATTCAACAGCATCCCTTTGGCTGCGCGCTGCCCCAAAACCTCGTCGCGGCGCTGCTTCATGAGTGCAGTGCTGCCGGCGGGCAAGTCGGTCACAAACTGGAATTCGACCCAGGTAATCAACCCCAGGCGACCATGCTTGAAGATGCTGTCGCGGTAGCCGAAACCGAGGTCTTCCTTGCCCAGAACAACCAGTTCGCGGGTGAGGTAATCCAGAAACTCCACGCGAGTAAGGGTCATCGATACCTCTTGGCCATAAGCGCCGATGTTCTGAATCGGGGCCGCACCGACCGTGCCAGGGATGCCGCTGAGCGACTCAACCCCACCCCAGCCACTGTTTACGGCCTGCTCGACCAACGCATCCCAAGAATGACCGGCCTCGACACGAACGTGCCCGTCACCGAGTTTTGTGACACCCTGCGTCGCAACCTGGATTACCTGCAGATCGCCGAGATCGTCAGATGCCACGATGTTGCTGCCGCCACCGAGAATCAGCCACGGGTCTCCGCTTCGCCAAACCTCGAGGGCTAGCTCGATTAGCTCCTCGCGCGTGCGACAAACGTGCAGTTGGGCCGGCTCGCCACCGACGCCAATTGTGGTGAGTTGACTTAGAGGCGTACCCACGCTTGGGCCTTGCCTAGCACGGCGGTTTCATTGAAGGATGCGGTGAGGTCAACGCGAACCTTGCCGTTCTCGAGGTCGATCTCGCCAACCTTGCCCGTAACGACAAGCACAGCGCCCGCTTGGGCATCCACCCACACCGGCTTGGTGAATCGAACTCCGTAATCGATCACGCGACCCGGGTCACCAACCCAGTCGACCGCAACCTGAACCGCGGCACCCATGGTTAGCATGCCGTGAGCAAGAACTCCATCTAGCCCGACCGACTTTGCAAAATCGTCGCGGTAGTGGATCGGGTTGAAGTCGCCGGATGCGCCCGCGTAGCGCACAAGCGAATCGCGAGTGAGCAAGAACTCGGTGCTGCCGATCTGCTGACCGACCTCGAGTGCGTTGATGTCGATGTGCGCCATTACTCTGCTCCTCGCACTACCAAGGTCGAGATTGCGGTGCAGACCAGAGCCTTGGTCGCATCGAAGATTCGGGTCTCGAAGGTGACCATCGAGTGCGCGCCGAGAGATTTCACGGAAGCGACCGTGAGTTCGCTGGTTAGCTCGTCGCCCGCGACGATTGGGCGCGCGTGCACGAATCGTTGGTCGCCGTGCACCACTCGGCTGAAGTCAATTCCAGCCTCGTCATCAGCCAAAACAGTGGCCAGCGAGCGCTCCTGAATCACCACGGCGAAGGTCGGTGGAGCAACCAGGTCGTTGTAGCCAGCTGCCTGAGCAGCAAACAGGTCGAAATTGATTGGTGAGGATGCCTTTACGGCGTGGGCAAACTCGCGCACCTTCTCGCGTCCGACCAGATACGGTTCGGTGGCGGGATACGTCTTGCCTTGAACGTTTGGATTAACCACGGGACTAGTTAAGCAGAAACCTGCTTGGAATCGGGCTTACGCGAGCCGCGAATCAAACCGAAGACCATGCAAATCAGAGCGGTTGCCCCGAAGATCGGCCAACTGAAAAACGAACCTAGCGACATCAGGTTGTGCAGGGTGTCCTCGCTCGAGTGCGAGACGACGAGGCCGGCATCCTCGATTACGTTGTCGATGGTCCACATCGAGGCCCAAGCCAGATAGCCCGCGATCGATAGGTGACCGAAGAAAGCAGGCCAGCCTGCGATGTTCTTGAGGCCGACGCGCTTTGAGAATTCGAGCCAAACCCAGCCGGCTACGGCCGCTGTCGCGAAGAGCATTACGAACCAGAAGACATAGGTGCTTTGGTTGGCGATCCCCTGAGCAACCAGAATCGGGTTGGTTTCGGTTGCCGCATATTCCGAGCCCATGTCGGGCCAAAGCCACGGCTGATTGGTAATCGGAAAACGCACCAGATAAGTGGCGTGAAAAACGGCTAGACCAGAGGTGAGAACGGCAACTAGGAACTGCAGAACGGTGGTTTTCTTCACGGTCACCTCGCTGCTGATTATTGGTAGCTGGGGCGGGACTCGAACCCGCGACCCCACGATTATGAGTCGTGTGCTCTAACCACCTGAGCTACCCAGCCGCAATACAAAAAAGTGGGCGCTAGGCCCACTTCGAGCCCCGAGCGAGGATTGAACTCGCGACCCCTTCCTTACCATGGAAGTGCTCTACCACTGAGCTATCAGGGCGTAGCCGTCTTCGAAACCGAAGAAAGCAACCAGAGAAGAATAGCACGACTATTTGGCGGCGGGCAAACTCCAGATGTTGATCGACATCTTCTGACCTGGCAGTCGAGCCGAGTTCTTGCCGACCTTGATCTTGCCGCCACCGAACAGATTGACCGCCTTGTCTAGACCGTGAACCGAGGATGCGTCGAACTTGATCTCCTCGTCTTTGCCGCGAGTGGCACAAACCAGTACCGACTGCTTCTGGTGCTCACGAACGAAGACGATGGCCTCCTTGGATGCGTAAAGGAAACGCATGCCACCATCGACCAGGGCCGGATTTTTCTTGCGAATCTCAGCCAGCTGCGCGTAGGTCTCGATCATTGAAGTGTCGTGCGGGCGCTCGTTGTTCCACGGCAGCGGGGTGCGCGAGTTCTCACCGTTGAAGCCATCGAGCCCGAACTCGTCACCCGCCCAGACCACTGGAATACCTGGGAAGGTGAACTGCAGGCCAGCTCCGACTCGTTGGGCACCCTTGCGAGTGAAGGTCTTGAAGCGAGGAATGTCGTGGGTGTCGAGCGCATTCATGTTGTGCTGACGAACGTGCCACGGGAATCCGGCGATGAATCGCTTGTGGGTCTCGACGAACTCGACACCGGTGAGGTAGCGCGAGCCGATACCCATGTAAGGGATAAAACCCTTGTTCTGCGGGTTTGCCATCCAGCGCCAGAGTGGCTTGGTGAAGTTTGCGTAGGTCATTGCACCCTGCCAGCCATCACCCTGGATTTCGAAGGCCGCATCCCCGGTGTATTCACCGAGCAAGATCGTGTTCGGATTGATTTCCTGCATGGTCTTGCGAACGATTTGCGCAACCTCTTTGGACATGTCCTGATCCCAAATGCGACCGGTCATGTTGGCAACGTCGATGCGCCAACCGTCGAGGTTGAATGGCGCCTTTAGCCACTTCGCGACCACAGAGGTCTTGCCCTCGATGAAGCGCTTGCGCAGCTCTTTGGAGTTCCAGTTGAACTTCGGAAGGCTCGGAACACCCCACCAGGATTCGTACTTCTTGTTGCCGTCGCTGAAGTAATAGAAATCTGACTCGGGAGCACCTGGCTTCTTGTAGGCCGCCTGGAACCATTCGTGCTTGTCACCCGAGTGGTTTGAGGTCAGGTCACCGATCACCTTGAGTCCCTTTTTGTGGGCCGCCTCAACGAGGGCGATCAGCGCCTTGTCGCCGCCGAGCAGCGGGTCTACCTTACTGAACGAGGATGCGTCATAGCGGTGGTTTGACCCTGCCGGGAAAAACGGGGTCAGGTAAATCATGGTGACGCCGAGCTTTTTGAGGTGATCGAGGTGCTCGATTACGCCCCACAGGTCGCCACCGAAGAACTGCTCGCTGGTCGGATAACCGGTTCCGGTAACCTCATCGCCCCAGGCCTTCGGGACCGCCCACTCGGGCAACTTCTGCTTGTCGGCGTTGGCCGAGCGCGCAAAACGGTCAGGGAAAATCTGGTACATGATGGTGCCAGGTCCCCAAGTAGCACCGGTAGCAAAGGTGTTGATTCTGAAGTCGTGGATGTCTGGCTGCTCGAGGTTTGAGAAGCCGAGTGTGTTCAACCAGTAGACGTCGTCATTCTCGGTGACAAAGCACCAGCGATAGAAGATCGACGGGTTGTACATCGTGATGCTGGCCTCGTACCAGTGCCAGCCGTCGTTGCTCTTGATGCGCTTTGCGGCATCCTGCAGGAAGGCCTCGCCGTTCTCACTCTGGCGCACCAGCACCATGGCAATCTTGCCGATTTTGGCTTCATATTTCGGGTGGATGCGCACCCGCACCTTGACCTTCTCGAGAAGCTTAGGTCGCTGGTTTGGAACGTAAAGAACCGAGCCGTCGTGGTGGGGCTGCAAAGAAAAATCGAGGGACATACAGCAAGTGTATGCCCCTCGATTTCGTGTAAGCGGTTGCGTTACTAACCCTTTACCGCACCACCGGTCAGGCCGCTCACGATGTACTTCTGCAGGTACAGGAACAGCGCAACAACAGGGATAGCGGACAGAATCGCACCAGCACAGAACATCGCCCAGTCCTTCGAGAATGGGTCAGAAACGAACTGCTGCAGGCCGACCGCGAGGGTCAGCGATTCTGGGGTGCTCAAGACGACCGATGCCAGCACGAAGTCGCTCGTGATGCCGATGAACGACAGCAGAACGTTTACGGCCAAGATCGGCGTAATCAGCGGAAGGATGATGGTGTAGAAAATCTGGGTGTGCGTAGCACCGTCGATCTTCGCTGCCTCATCAATCTCTTTCGGAACAGTGTTCAAGAAGCCGTACATCAGGTAGGTTCCGGTTCCGAGCGATCCACCCATGTAGGCCATGATCAGACCGAGCGAGCTCGACAGACCAAGGATTGGGAAGATCTTTCCGACCTCAGACAGAATCGTGAAGATCGCAACCAGACCAAGAACCGATGGGAACATCTGGATCAGGATCAGCGACATCAGACCAGCGCGACGGCCGCGGAAACGTAGGCGCGAGAACGAGTATGCTGCAAGAGTCGACAGGAACACCGAACCGAGCGCGGTCACGATACCAATCACCATGGTGTTCATGTACCAGAGGGCGAACGGGCGAGCCGGGTCTTGGAACAGCGCGATGTAGTTCACCAGATCAAACGAGCTGAACAGCGAACTCGCGCCATCCACCGATGAGTTCTTTACGAACGAAACCGAGAGGATGTACAGAATCGGGAACACCGAGTAGACGATGACCACTAGACCGATGAGGTGACGCCACCCCATGGTCATGGCCCAGCGCCCAGGGCTCATGCGCTTCTTCGGAAGCTTCATTACTTGGTCCATGGCATTTTGCTCCATTGCTTGTGCGGTAGTCATTATGCGATGTCCTCCAGTGCACGGGTGCGACGGAAGCTCAGGTACGAGATCGTTCCGACGAACAAGAAGATAAGAACCGAGAAGGCGCTTGCAAGACCGTAGTCACGACCGACACCGGTCGAGAACGCAATCTTGTAAACGAAGGTGATCAGGATGTCTGTTCCACCGGCATCCAGGTCGCCGGCCGTGATATCGGTCGGACCACCTCCGGTTAGCAGATAGATCAACGTGAAGTTGTTGAAGTTGTAGGCAAACGATGCAACCAGCAGCGGAGCCAGAGTAATCATCAACAGCGGGAACTTGATCAAGCGCAGCTGCTGCCAAGGAGTCGCGCCGTCCAGCGTTGCCGACTCGGTCAGCTCAGACGGAATGGCCTGGAGTGCACCGGTCGAGATCAAGAACATGTAGGGGAATCCAAGCCACAGGTTTGCTAGCAGAACTGCAAGTCGGGCCGGCCCCTCTTCGGTGAGCCACGGTATCGGAGTTTCCAGATTCAGCGGCGCAAGAATCACGTTGTTGATAAAGCCGTTGTCGGTGTTGAACATACCCTTCCAGACGTATGCCGAGAGGAAGCCCGGGAACGCGTACGGAAGGATCATGATTGCGCGGTAGATCTTCTTGCCTCGCATGTTCTCTCTGTTGAACAGCAGCGCTAGGGCCAGACCAACCACGAAGGTCGAAAGCACCGAACCAATCGCGAACATGAAGGTCCACGAAATGATCTTTAGCAGCGGCCCACGAAGACGCTCGTCGTTGAAGATCTTTTCGTAGTTCTTCCAGCCGATGGTCTCGATCCAACCGATTTCGTATTCGATGCGCTCCTTGGCGACATCACCGTCAACGTGGAAGAAGCCGTCCGAAGCTGGCTTGAAAACGGCTCCATCTGAGACGCGAGTGAAGGTCACTGCCTTCTCGTCGTAGATGTAGTCGAACTTGTACTGGTAAGCGAGTGCACCATCTTCAGTGCGAATAAATGTGGTTTTGGTGTCGTCGATGTAGACCTTGGTGTTGAAGAGCCTCTCCTGAACCGAGTTGATTCGATCGATGGAAAGAGTCTTGTAGCCGTCCAAGGTATCTGGAACAGTGTCGCCGTCAGAGTCGATGGCTCCGGAGACCTCTTGCATCACGTTTTCGTTAGAGCCCAGGTAGGTCTTGCCGAAGATGCTGTTGCCGTCGATGTCGTACTTGGTTTCGGTGGCGAGAAGGTTGAGAGTGCTACCTGGACCGGTAACGACCGCGACCGAGTAGAAACTGACCGGAACTGCCCCGACTGGAATCGAGCCGTCAGCAGGGGTAGCGAGTTCGTTGCCGCTCGCATCCACCATTTCAGCAACGGTGTCACCGTCGACATCCTTACCGGTGTCGAGGTATCCGTTCTGGTCGCTGTCGAGAAGCGAGTAGGCCGAGAGCTTGATGGCGTTGATTGCCGAGTTACGGTCTGAGTTGTGCATCGAACCGTAGTTCGTGAACGAAATGTAGCCAGAGAATACGACCACGTAGACCTGGAAGATAAGAAGGAAGAGCACACCTGGAGTCAGGTACTTGGCTGGAAGACCACCGCGACGAAGGTAGAGGTAGGAAACCACCAGGGCTACTAGCAAGACGCCGCCCGCACCGAGCCATTGGTTCTTCAGAATTAGCAGGTAGGCGGTGAAGACGGCCAGACCGTCAACGAGCGCCAGAAGAATGATCTTGATGAGTGTGCCTCGAAGGCTAGGCGTTCCGCCATCGTAAAGACTCTTGATTGATTTGCGCTTGATCTTGTCAAGCTTCTGCATCTCTTTGCTTTGGACTTCTGCTTTCACGTGTTGCACCCTTCGTCAGAAAGCGAATTTATAAATCTATAAGTAATGAGAACCGGGGCCCCGGATTACCAGGGCCCCGGCACTCGAATGTGTTTCTAGCTAGCTATTAACCAGCGTCAACGATCTTCTGGATGGCAACAACCATTGCCTCCCAGTCGCCGGCAGGGTTCTTCGACTTGCCAGTTACGATGGCAGCCTCAGTCTTGCCCCACTTGTCCCAGACCGAGTCCATAGCCACGATGTTTGGCATTGGAACAGCGGTGGCACCAGCGCGAGCGAAGCCAGCGATGTTGCGGTCTGAACCAGCAGCAGCGATCGAAGCCTTGTTAGCTGGGATACGTCCGCCGTCCTTGTAGATCTGGGTCTGAACGGTCTTCGAGGTGAGGAAGGTGGTGAGCAGCTTGGTAGCAGCAACCTTGTTCTTCGACTTTGCGCTCAGGTAGAAACCACGAGCACCGAGGAACTGCTTTGCCTGGTAGCCACCAGCTGATGGGAACGAGTCAATTGCGTAGCCAGTGGTGCCGAGGCCTTCACACTTGCCCTTGACGCCGTCGCGGATCGAGTTGGTTGCCCATGGGCCGGTGATCCAGTATGCCTTCTTGCCAGTAGCAAGGTTGCAGATCAGGTCGTCCCAGCCGATGCCGGCCTTCAGGTTGTTCTTGTTGTCAGCGAGGAAGTTGGCGAAGTTAGCACCGTTTGCGCCACCCATGCCGAGCTTGGTGGTCCAACCGTTGTTCCAGGTGAATACTGGAGCACCGAACGACGACTGCAGTGGGTAGAAGTGGTATGGGTCGCCACCGGTTGCGTCGAAGCCGATCTCAACACCGTTCTTGACCATTTCAGCCCAGGTCTTAGCTGCGGTAGGAGCAGCCTTCACGTTGCGGAGGACAGCGATGTTCTCGGTTGCCATTGGCACACCGTAGTTCTTGCCCTGGAAGAGGAATGCTGCGACTGCAGGAGCAGTGAGCTGAGCCTTTGCGGTACCGAGGCTGATTGGTGCAACCGAACCCGAAGCGACAAGCTTGCCGGTCCAGTCGTGTGCGCCAGCCATGATGTCAGGAGCGTTGCCTGCACCCGAAGCGGTGATGAACAGGTCGCGGAGCTTGCCGAAGTCCTTGATGACTACGTTGACCTTAACGTTGTTGGCCTTCTCGTACGACTTTAGAACGGTGGTCAGCGACTTGGCGACCATGTCGTCTGCCCAGATGGTGATGGTAGTTGCAGCGTAGGCAGGGGTGCTCATGGCAAGCATGGCACCGGCAGCTACGGTCGCAACTGCAGCTGCGACGCTGCTCTTGCGGATCTTCATTTGTAACCTTTCGAACTACGTAGTAGATGAAGGACTTGGAAACAAGTCGTAACTATGAAACAACTTGCAAACGGTTTCACGCAAACTGACAGGGCGCGTTTTCGATAACTTTAAGGTCACGAAACCGTCATCTTTTGTTTACCTAACTGACAAAGCGAGCAATTCAATCACGATTTGCAAGTTGGAAACGCTTGCATCCAAAATCTGACGGTTCGGAGTGTAACTTAGTGACCATGTCGAATTCAGAACTGCTCTTCAAGACCCCTGAAAACCCAGAGTGGTGGCGCTCAAGCGTCATCTATCAGATCTATCCGCGAAGCTTCGCCGACGGCAACGGCGACGGCATGGGCGACCTGGCCGGAGTCACCAGCCGACTTACAAAACTGCAAGAACTGGGCATCGACGCGATCTGGTTCTCGCCGTTCATGAAGTCGCCGCAGAAGGATGCCGGTTACGACGTCGCCGACTACTGCGACATCGACCCGCTGTTTGGAACTCTGGATGACTTCGACAAGCTGGTAGCCGAGGCGAAGAAGCTCGGCATCAAGATCATCGTTGACCTGGTGCCGAACCACACATCCTCTGAGCACGCTCTGTTCAAGGCTGCACTCGCGGCCAAACCCGGCTCGCCCGAGCGAGAGATGTACATCTTCAAGGACGGCAAGGGTGAGAACGGTGAACTGCCGCCGAACAACTGGCCTTCGGTTTTCGGTGGCAACGCATGGACCCGCATCACCGAGCCCGACGGAACGCCGGGCCAGTGGTACCTGCACATCTTTGACTCATCCCAGCCTGATTTGAACTGGAACAACCCAAAGGTTCTCGACTTCTTCGACGGCGTTCTGCGCTTCTGGCTCGACCGCGGTGCTGCCGGGTTCCGCGTTGACGTGGCGCACGGTTTGATCAAGCGCGACGGTCTGCCAGACATTGCGGTAGCAGACACCACCATGGGTGGCGCGAAGCCAGAGAGCGAGATGACTCTCGAGGAGCTCGAAATCGCAAACCCTTACTGGGGTCAGTCGGGCGGTCACGAGATCATTCGTCGCTGGCGACGCATCCTCAATGAATATGACGACCGCGTGATGGCGGCCGAGGCTTGGGTCATGCCGCTTAGCCGCATGGCCAACTACGTGCGCGCCGACGAGTACCACCAGACCTTCAACTTCGGCTACCTCGAGACACCGTGGGATCGCGCGAAGCTCGAGAAGGTAGTGACCGAATCGCTAGTCGAGTTCGGCAAGGTCGGCGCACCTTCGACCTGGGTGCTGAGCAACCACGATGTGATTCGCCACGCGACTCGCATGGCATATCCGCTTGACAAGCTACCGAAGCAGGGCGACGGCATCGGTCCGAAGAACCTGCAGCCTGATGAGGCGATGGGCCAGCGTATCGCGCGTGCCGCATCCACCTTCATGCTGGGTCTGCCTGGCGGCGCTTACATCTATCAGGGTGAAGAACTCGGTCTGCCTGAGCACACCACCCTGGCAGGCGAGTTCCGCGAGGACCCGACCTACTTCAGAACCAATGGCGAGCGCGTTGGCCGCGATGGCTGCCGCGTGCCACTGCCTTGGGAGGCACACGCAAACGAGGCAAACGGCTTCTCGTCAACCGGAAAGTCTTGGCTGCCACAGCCCGAGAACTACGCAAAGTATTCGCGCAACCTGCAGGAAGGCGTTGCGGGCTCAACCCTCGAGCTCTACAAGCGTCTGCTGAAGATTCGCAAGCAGCTCGGTTTGGGTGCCGGAGACTTCCGCTGGGCTCCTGAATACCAAGACAAAAACACCCTCGCCTACATCAACAAGGGCGTTTTGGTGCTGAGCAACTTCGGGCCAGACCCGGTTGTGGTTCCTGCCGGCGAACTGCTCGTGACCACCCAGCACGACTTGACCGTTGAGGGCGAGCTCGAGCACGACCAGACCGTTTGGATCAAGCTCTAGTTCTTCAGTTTGATTGGCCGGCGAGCGTTGAGTTCGCCGGCCTTTCTTTTTCGTGGTTCTCGAACAGGTAACTTAGTCAAATGAGCAGTTTGACTGGAACCCCGGTTCGTCACGAGGCCAGAGTCGGTGGCGAGTGGTGGCGATCGGGCACCATCTATCAGATTTATCCGCGCAGCTTTGCAGATGCAAACGGTGATGGCATGGGAGACCTCGCCGGCATCACTTCGCGTCTGGGCTCACTGGCGTCACTGGGTGTGGATGCCGTCTGGCTATCCCCGTTCTATCGCTCACCGCAGAAGGATGCCGGCTACGATGTGGCCGACTACTGCGATGTGGATCCGTTATTTGGAACGCTCGCCGACTTCGATGCGATGCTGGCTCGAGCACACGAGTTGGGCCTCAAGGTTCTGATTGACCTCGTGCCGAACCACACATCCTGGGAACACGACTGGTTCAAGCGCGCGATCGCCTCGGCCCCCGGTTCGCCCGAACGCGAGTTCTACCACTTCAAAGACGGCAAGGGCGAGAGCGGCGAACTGCCGCCAAACAACTGGCAGTCGATGTTCGGTGGCCCCGCATGGACTCGAGTTACCGAGGCCGACGGGCGGCCGGGTCAGTGGTACTGCCACCTGTTTGACTCATCCCAACCTGATTTGAATTGGGCTAACCCAGCAGTGCAGGATGCGTTTGAGCAGATCCTCAAGTTTTGGCTCGACCGCGGGGTTGATGGATTCCGTGTCGACCAGCCGCACGCGATGGCCAAGGCTGCCGGCCTGCCCGACCACCCATATGTTGATGAGGCCGGTGCCGGCTTTATCGAGGGTCGCGAGAACCCGCCGATGTGGTTTCAGGATGAGGTGCACGAGATCTTCAGGCGCTGGCGACAGATCTTGGATTCTTACCCTGGCGATAGGGCGATGTGTGGCGAAGCCTATGTTTTGCCGTTGTCGTTCATGGCGCTTTGGGTTAGGCCAGATGAGTTTCACCAGACCTTTAACTTCAGGTTCTTGGACTCCATGTGGGAACCACAGAACCTGTTCTCGAGCATCAACGAATCCTTCGCAGCCTTCGACTCGGTTGGTGCACCGTCGACCTGGGTGCTGAGCAATCACGATGTGATTCGGCACGCCTCGCGCATGGGTGGACTCAAGGGTCGCCCGACTGCTTCGGATGGCGTTGGCCCGAATGACCCGCAGCCGGATCGCACGCTGGGCTTGCGCACCGCGCGAGGTGCGACGATGTTCATGCTTGGCCTCGCCGGTGCGTCCTATCTATATCAGGGCGAGGAACTCGGCCTGCCAGAGCACACCACCTTGGCCGGCGAGTTCAGGCAAGACCCGACCTTCGCGCGAACCAACGGCAAGCGGGTTGGCCGCGATGGCTGCCGTGTGCCACTGCCCTGGGAATCAGGTGTCGGTGAGGCCAACGGGTTCAACACCACTGGTTTGTCATGGTTGCCGCAACCCGAGATCTATGCCGAGTACGCGCGCGACCGCCAAGATGGCGTGGCCGGTTCGACCCTCGAGCTGTACAAGTCTGCGTTGCGAATCAGGCGTGAGTTGAAGTTGGGTGAAGGTTCGTTCGAGTGGCTGCCCGAATACACGGATGCGCAGACGCTCGGCTATCGCAATGGCGATGTGATCGTGGTGCACAACTTTGGCGAGGCAGCGATATCGATGCCGAGTGGCGAGCTGCTGCTGCGGTCTGCGGGTGACGCATCCGATGGTTCAAAGATCGAGCCGCACGAAACGGTTTGGATCAGGGGTTAGCCCGAAAGAAGAAAACCCCGCCACGAGAGCGGGGTTTTCTTGTCGATTTTGACTAGCTTTCGACAGCCGGCTTGCGTGGCCACCAGAACTTCTCGCCGGCAACGAATGCCAGCGCCGGAACGATGACAGTTCGCACCAGCAGGGTGTCGAGCAGCACACCGATACACACGATGACACCGACCTGCAACAGAGCGATCAGCGGCAGAACACCGAGAACCGCGAATACCGCAGCCAGAAGGACACCGGCCGAAGTGATCACTCCACCGGTGGATGCGAGCGCCTTGATCATGCCTTCGCGAAGACCGAGCTTGCCGCTCTCTTCCTTTGCGCGGGTGACCAAGAAGATGTTGTAGTCAACGCCCAGGGCCACCAGGAACAGGAATGAGAACAAGTAGACGCTGAGGTCAAGTGCCGGGTAGCCGAGCACATTGGTGAAGATGAACCAACCTGCGCCAAGGCTCGCGAAGAACGAGCCGACCACTGTGATGATCAACAGAATCGGAGCCACCAGAGAACGCAGCAGCACTAGCAGCACGAGGAACACCAGCGCCAAGATAATCGGGATGATGCGACTCTGATCGCTCTGGTAGGCCTGAGTTACCTCTAGTTGCTGAGCCTCCTGACCACCAACCTTGGCATCTGCCGAGCTGACGGTAGCCAGTTCGGTGCGCAACGCGGTGATTGTGTCGAACGACTGCTGCGAGAACGACTCGGCCTCGAGAGTGACGGTCAGCTTGGTGTACTCATCCCCCGCAAGCACTGCGCCGGTGCCTGGCAAGGTTGCCACAACGGCATCCTTGACGCCGGATACGGTTTTAGCTGCCGCAACGACCTCGTTCTCGGTTCCGTTCTTGGCGATTACATCAACCGTGGTTTCAGAACCGAAACCGGCACTTAGGTACTCGGCACCGATAACTGCCTCTGGCTTCGAGACGAACTGGTCGTTGGCCGAGAGACCAATCTTGACTCCGGTCACGTTGACCGAAAGGGCTGCCAAAATACCGAGACCTGCAAGACCGATGATGACTGGGCGCTTGCTGACCGAGCGGCCAAGCTTGGCCCAGAGGCCCTTCTCGCTCTTGTTAGGAGCGCCAACCTTTGGAGCAACTGGCCAGAAGATCCAGCGTCCGAAGCAGACCAGAGCTGCTGGCAGAACAAACAGGGCCGCGATCATGGCTACCGCAACACCTGCGGCACATGCGATACCCAGTGCTCGTGTGCCTTCGAGCTCTGCGAGGGTCAGAGTCGAGAGGGCGAGAATCACGGTCAGGCCCGAGGCGAAGATTGCTGGAGCTGCTCCGCGCCAGGCCGCAACCATCGCGTCACGGCGGTTCTCGTACTTGAGCAATTCTTCGCGGTAACGCGAAATCAGCAGCAGCGCGTAGTTGGTTCCGGCACCGAAGACCAGAACCGAGAGGATGCCGGTGACCGAACCGTCTAGCTGCTCGATTCCGAACCAGGATGCGACCTGACCCGCGAGGCGACCAGCCATGGCGTCGGCGGTTCCGATTACGGCTAGTGGGATGATCCAGAGGATCGGCGAGCGATAGGTAATCAACAGCAGCAGAACAACCACCAGTGCGGTAGTTCCAAGCAGGGTGAAGTTTGCTCCGGCGAAGACGTTGTTGAGGTCAGCCTGGAAGCCCTCTGGGCCGGTAAGCGCGGTTACGAGGCCAGCAGGAAGGCTGTCCTTGGCCGCATCCCGAAGTTCGGCAGCGCGCACGGCGGTGAGCTGAACGGTGCTGCAGGCCTCGACCTGCTCGGTCTTTCCAACCGGGGTGCAGGCGGCCTCTTCGGTGAACGAATCCATCGAAACTACGACGCTGGCGGTTGAGCCATCTTCGCTCACGGTGGCTGGTGCGACAACCTTCTGACCGTTGATCTCGACGTTGCTGAACTCAGCAAAGCGCTCGTTGACTCCGCCAGAGAAAGTGGTGACCGCAGGTGCTCCTGGAGCTGGAACGAAGGTGGTCTCGGTGCCGAGAACCCACTTCTTCTGATCGGCGGTCATCGCCTTGCCGTCTTCGGTGCGGAACACCAAAATCGCAGCGGTTCCATCCTGACCCGGAAGCTCGGCCAGAACGTCAGCGACCACCATGGTCTCGTTGTCTTCAGACAGACCAACCGCAGGTGCAGATTCTGACTCTGCTGGAATCATGAACGCGACAGCTGCGAAGAACAGTGCGAACAGCATTACAAGCGGCGCTGCGATGCGACCGGATACGAGTTTGGCCAGTGACTTCATTGTTCCCCACGACTCTTTCTAAGAACTTTGGCTGGAAGGTAATCGCGCCAACCTAAGGGGAACAACAGACTTGGCGTGCTCAGTATTCCGACCGCACCGAATCGCTTACCGCTGGGCTTTGGCCTGCTGCCAGGCGAGAACCATATTTGGCACCAAAATCACGGCCCCGAGAACCAACCAGATCACCGCGTTTACCTGGCCAAAGGTTGCCTGAATAGAGTAGTAGTCGACGCTCTCGACAGTCTCGTAGTCAATCGAGATTACAAAGAACATGAGCGCAATCACCATCGCCGTAGCAATTCCGGCAAGGATGCGATAGGAGTGCAAGTAGGTGCGATCGCGCTGACGAACCTGAAATTCGTCAAGATACTCGTCTGGAGCATCGGCAACGAGTCGAACCGAGATCCTGAGCAGCCACCAAATCAGGAAAATAGGAATGACTGCCAAGATCCCAAATCCCGGAGCGATGAAATCCTCAATCCAGAAAAGAATCGGAGCGGTGATCAGGCTAATGACACCTAGAACCACGAGGATGCGCTGAGCGCGCGACGTGCGGATCGCATCCCACTTGGTGTCTCGCATGACGTTGTCCATGGTCTTGTCGAGCTTCTCGGCCTTGGATGGTCTTAGACCGTAAAGCTGAGCCAGAGTGCCCTGGTGCGGGTGCGACTTCATGTAGAAGTACCAGGCAGGAGTCTCTAGAACCACGTAGGTGACCAACGTGAAAACAAACCAGTTAGCTTCAAAGCCAAGAAGCCAGAACGCGGGATCGCTCACCCAGAAAATCGCTGCAGATGTAGCCAAAGCAAGCGATGAAAAGGCAAAGTCGAGCCACCGGAGAGCGCTGATGCTCTTTGCTTTTGGGTAAACCAAGAAGTAGGCGACTGCCATGTATGCGGCAACAATGCCAAGTACTAGAAGCTCATTCATTTTGTTTCCTCATCCAGCCAGAAGATGTCTTCAAGACTGACTTTCAAGATCGAAGCGATGCGCAAGGCCAACACCAGAGATGGCGAATACTCACCGCGTTCGATGTATCCGATGGTTTGGTAGTGGACTCCGACCTCATCGGCGAGCTCTTGCCGAGTGAGACCGGATTGGGTACGGGCCTGTTCTAGGCGGTTAGCTACCCGCTCTTCTTCTGACTTAGGTTTACGTCCCATGCTTGTAGCATAAATGCTATGTAGCAATAATGCAACAACAAAAAATCTGGCGGGGCAAAAAAGTAAAACCCCAGCTGTGGAGAGCTGGGGTTTTGTGGCTAGTGAGGGATTCGAACCCCCGAAGGCTGAGCCGGCTGATTTACAGTCAGATCCCTTTGGCCGCTTGGGTAACTAGCCAGTGCGCCGAAACTGGTTCAGGCGCTCGCACTAGTTTAGTGGAGTTTCTTACGCTTGGCTAACGGATGTTCCACCGAGGTTGCGACCAAGCGCGCGAGGGGTTAGTTTGTAAAGACTTTCAAAAATCCCACGAGATTTACAGGAAAATCATGGCCGGAATCGAAGAGGTTGCAAAACTTGCAGGCGTATCAACTGCAACGGTTTCGCGCGCGCTCAGCGGCAAGGACCATGTTTCTGCAAAAGCTCGAGCCAAAGTCGAGGCGGCGGCCGCAGAACTCGGCTATGTTGCCTCGCACAGCGCTTACACCCTCGCAACCGGGCGCAACCGCAATATCGGCGTTGTAATGCCTTACGTTGACCGCTGGTTTTTCGCATCCGTGCTGGAAGCGGCTGAAACTGCCCTGATCGAGGCGGGTTACGACCTGACCCTTTACAACCTGAGCGGCGGGCAGGCGCAACGCGAACGCATCTTCAATGACCTGTTGCTGCGCAAACGCGTCGACGGTGTTTTCACCGTTGCCGTAGCTCCGTCACCAACCGAGCTAGCCCAGTTGAACAAGATGAAGAAGCCGATTGTCGGAATCGGCGGCCGAATCGAGGGTGCACGAACCCTGGTGATGGATGACACCTCGGCAGCCGAATTGGCCACCGAGCACCTGATTTCGCTCGGTCACCGCAAAATCGCATTTATCGGCGGCACCGAAGGCAGCGACAAAGAGTTCCGCCAACACGATCAGCGCATGAAGGGTTACCTTGAGGCGCTCAAGAAGGCCGGGCTAACGGCGCAGCCCGCGTGGCTCACCTACGCCGATTACACGATTCAGGGCGGATACCACCAGGCCAAGCAGCTCCTGGGCAATCCACATGATGCACCTACGGCTATCTTCTGCGCATCCGATGAAATGGGCTTCGGCGCAATCATGGCCGCCAAGGATCTGGGCCTTAGGGTTCCTCAAGATGTCTCGGTAGTGGGCATCGACAACCACGACATGTCGGAGTTCTTTGGCCTCAGCACCGTGGATCAGCAAGTTCGCAAGCAAGGCGAGGCGGCGGTCGCTCGACTATTGCAACTACTGGAAGACCCGAACCTTGAAGACCACGTAAACGTGACTGAGGAAAACCCTTGGCCGATTCAGCTTCTGGTGCGTTCGAGCACAGCTAGACCGCCGGCCGGCGCTCGCTAGCCTAAACTTTCTGTCATGGCTGATTCATCATTCGACATCGTTAGCAAAGTAGACAAAATGGAGGCGTCCAACGCCTTGACTCAGGCTCAGAAAGAGATTGAGTCGCGCTACGACTTCAAGGGCACAGGCGCATCCATCGAATGGTCGGGCGAAAAGATTTTGATGGTCGCCAATGCCGAAGACCGCGTCAAGGCTGTGCTGGATGTGTTCCAGTCGAAGCTGGTTAAGCGGGGGATTTCGCTCAAGAGCCTCGATGCTGGCAAGCCGTTTGCATCTGGCAAGGACTACAAGATCGAAGCAACCCTGAAGCAAGGCATCGAGCAGGATCAGGCCAAGAAGATCTCAAAGATTATTCGTGACGAGGGCCCGAAGAGCGTCAAGGCTCAGATCCAAGGGGACGAGCTTCGAGTCAGCTCAAAGAGCCGTGACGACCTTCAAGAGGTAATCGCGCTGCTCAAGGGCAAAGACCTCGATATCGACCTGCAGTTCACCAACTACCGCTAAACAGGGCTTACTCGCCAAGGCTGATTGGCCCGGTCGGCGGGAAGGCATTCGCGATTGCCTCTCGACGTTTGGCGCGTTTGGCCACGGCACCGGCAATCAGGCCAGCAATGAAGAAGGATGCCGTCGGCACCAGCAGGGCGACCGCTAGGCCCACGCCCTCGGCCATCGCCCCCATCAAGTACTTGGCGCCAATCACGATGATCGAGTTCACCAGACTCATGCGCGAGAGCACCGCAGCGGTGTTCATGCCCTTCACGTGACCGGCAGCGCTGAAGAACGAAGGCACCATCGGTGCGCATCCCAAACCGGCGACAATCCAGAACGCGCTGATTACGAGAAGCGCGAGAATCGGGTCGTGCTGGGCAATTGGCGGAGCAATCAGCAGCCCGGCGAGCATCGAGAGCGACCCGATGATGCCACCCCACTTCGACAATTCGCTGAAGTGAAACGCCTTGGTCAGGCGACCGATGCTCAAGCGTCCAACAATCATCGCGCCCGTGAAAACGGCATACGGAATCGCGCCGAGGGTCGCATCCAAATTGAGTGTGGTCTTGGCGAAGACAGCGCTCCAGTCTGCCATCACGATCTCGGGGAACACGCCAGCGAACAGGCCGGCGGTCAGCAGCCAGACATACCTCGGGGTTTTGAAGAACGGGATGCGCTTGAGGTTCGCCTTAGTTTCGCTCGCCGGCTCTTCTTGGCGGGTGAGTAGGTCACGGCCGGCCAGCCAGAAGCTGGCCAGCACCAGAGCCGGAATCAAGGTGTAGTGCAATTCGAGTGGCATAAATCCAGCGAGGATGCCGCTGAGCGCCGCCGATGAGGTTGCGCCGATGCTCCAGCTTGCGTGGTAGCGGCCGATGATGACCTTGCCGACCAGCTTTTGAAGCGACACCGCTTGGGCATTCACCGCGATATTGAAACAGGAGCCCACGAACATGAACAGCACGTTGGCGGCAAACCAAGCCCAACCGCTGGTGATCCAAGGAAAAGTCGCTGCTACCAGCGGGAAAGCCAGACTCGAGAATCGCAGTACGTTTCTAGTTCCGAAACGGTTCACGAGCCGAGTGGTCTGGGTTAGCCCGAGCAGCGACCCCAGGCCCGCGAAACCCATGATCAGACCCCAGGTCGCGAAGTTGACGCCGATGCGTTCGATGAATTCAGGGATGCGCGGAATCATCGTGGCGAGAATGAACCCGTGAGTGAAGAACATCACCACGAGCGATCGCTCGGCGCGACGGATTCTCGCGGCCGGGGTTGGCGCTGGGGCTGCTGACATCAACTAGACGCGCTTGGCTTCGAGCAGCATGGCCTGCTCGGGTCGCAGCACCGGCGCGCGCAGACCCATCGATGCCAACAGCGCGCCAGACATGCGAACTCCCGAATACCACTTGGGCGGCAGCAACTGCATGGCGTTGGCCGAGCCCACGGGTTCGACAAGTTTGACCTCGTACATAGCGTCAGGCTCGAGGCCGGTCAGTCGAATATTGGCCGGACGACTGAACTCACTCGGGCGCAGCGCGGCATACATGTAAACCGCCTCTGACCTGTCGAGCGCGACGACGCCGTGCACCAGCGAGTTTGCCTCGGTCTGGTCACCGCGAACGGTCTTGCCCGAGTGCAACAGGGCTCGCTTGCTCTTGTAGTAGTCGGCCCAGCCGCGCAGCAGTTCGCGCTCTTCGGCACTTGCCTCGGTCAGATCCCACTCGATGCCGGCGTGGCCCCAGAGCGCGGTTGTTGCCCTGAAGGTGTGGCTATGGGTGCGCCCTGTCGAGTGCGCCTTGGTCGGGCCGATGTGGGTTCCGAGCAGCTCAGGAGCAATCACGATCGAGGTGTATCGGTTGATGCTTTGGCGTTCGAGGGCATCGTTGTTGTCTGAGGTCCAGAAACGATCGGCGTGCTCGATCATGCCCAGGTCGATTCGGCCGCCACCCGAAGAGCAGCTCTCGATTTCGAGTCCGGGATGCGCCGCCTTGAGCTCGTCAAACATGCGATAAATCGCCTCAACTTGCAACCGCACGGCGGCCTTGCCAAAGTGAGAGGCCTCGGTGAGCACGCGGTTGTGATCCCACTTGATGTAGGCGATGTCGTACTCGGTGAGAATCGCATCCACCTGATTGAAGACATGCTCGTAGGCACCGGGATGCGCCAGATCCAGCACTTGCTGGAAGCGCCCCTCGGGCGGGATACGGCCGCCAGACTGCAGGATCCATTCGGGGTGCGCTCGGTAGAGGTCGCTGTTAGGGTTGACCATTTCACCCTCGAACCAGAGGCCGAATTCCATGCCGCAGCTCTTGACCTTGTCGATCAACTTGCCGAGCCCCTCTGGCCAAACTTCTGGGCTTACGGTCCAGTCACCGAGGCCGGCTTGGTCGTTACGACGTGAGCCAAACCAGCCATCATCGAGCACGAAACGTTCAATTCCGATTTCTGCGGCGGCTTCGGCCAGCGCAGCCAACTTGTCGTAGTTGTGGTCGAAATAGACGGCTTCCCAAACATTCAGGGTGATTGGGCGTGGGCGAATGTTGGTGGGATGCGTTGCACGAGCGCGCTGCCTGCGGTGAAGTCGGTCACTCGCACCATCAACACCCTCGTTCGAGTAAACCGCAACCACTGCCGGCGCAGAGTAGGTTTCGCCGCTGGCCAGAACCATCTCGTTAGGCAGAAGCAATTCGGCCGCAGCCATCGAAGTGCGGCCGATTGCAGTGCGCTCGACGAGGTGGCGATTGTTTCCAGACCACGCCAGGCTCAAACCCCAGACCTCGCCGGATTCGAAACCGCTGGTGGGGGTCAGCGCGAATTGGGCGAGCGTGTAGTCGTGACCGGTGCGGCCCTCGCGGCCCTCGCGCACCCACTGGCCAACGTGAATCGGCTGGCGTTGCGGCTGGCGCTCGTTCATCCAGCGACCGTGGAAGTCTAGAATCTCGCTGGTGTAGTCGGGAATCGGCAAGAACACGGTCAACGCCTCGACGTTGAAGTCGGTTAGTCCGAGATTCGTAACCGAGTACTGGGCGGTGAGCACGCCGTGCGCATCGAGTTCGAAGGTGGCGGTCACCTCGAGTTCGGCCTCAGGGTCAATCGAGGTGAAGACAGCTCGGTTTTCGCTTACTGCCACGTCGCGCAAATCGAACTTGTGCGACCAGTCGCGACCAGGACGAGACCCCTTCAGCGCTGGCTCGCCCAAGTAGCCTCGAGCGTTTTCGCGCCAAATGCCGATCAGCTGCGGGGCGTCAAAGTCGCAGTGCGGTGAAGGCTCGAGGATCGCGGTTACGTCGAGAGTCGAATCCTCGACGGCGCGGCCCCAGTGCACGATGTTCGGGGTATTCGCGCTCAGGTCAAAGATGACCGAGACTCCGTCTGACTTGAGGTGGATTGATTCACGCATCCGAACGCCTCTCGAAGATGTGGTGGTTTCTAGTTGTCGCGGTTGACGACCGCGTCGGCAAACAGAATTAGGGCACGCTTTACCGAACCCTCGGGCAGCGGGTCGAGCGCGTCGATTGCCGCTTGAGCCCAACTCTCTGCCTGGCGCTGAGCCTCGGCCGCCACTGGGTGGCTGCGAAGTCTGCTTACGGCTTCGGCGAGCACAGCGTCATCCGACAAATCTGAGTCAATTAGCGCCACCAGCTCGACGGCCGACTGGTCGCCATCTGCCGCGGCCTTGCGCAGCAGCAGGGTGGGCAGGGTGTCAACGCCGGCGCGCAAATCGGTGCCCGGAGTCTTGCCGCTCGGACCCTTCTCGCTGATGTCGATTACGTCATCAATCAGCTGGAAGGCAACACCGACTCGTTCGCCGTAGTTGATTAGGGCCTGGTGGTACTCGACGCGAGCGCCAGAGTGAATGGCTCCCATAGCAGCGCTGGATGCGATGAGCGAACCGGTCTTGTCTGCGAGCACCTGCAGATAGTGCTGAATAGGGTCTTCGCCATCTTGCGGGCCGATGGTCTCGTGAAGCTGGCCGAGGCACAGGCGCTCGAAGGTCTCGGCCTGCATGCGCAGCGAGTCAGAGCCTAGGCCAACGCCAATCTGCGAAGCACGGGCTAGTAGCAGGTCTCCAGTGAGGATTGCTACCGAGTTGCCATAGACCTTCTGGGTGGTAGGCACTCCCCTGCGGGTCGGGGCATCATCCATGACATCGTCGTGGTACAGGGTGGCGAGGTGGGTCAGTTCGGCAATGACCGCAGCATCGATAACCTCTGGACGCTTTGGGTCACCAAGCTGTGCCGTTAGCAGAACCAATACTGGTCGGACGCGCTTGCCGCCAGCCTCGAGCAGGTGTCGGGCGGCGCTGTCGATGAGGGCGTTGTGACTCGCCACCGCCACTTCGAGCTCGGCTTCGACCAAATCGAGACCGGCCTCCAGTGCCTTGACCAGACTCTGGTCTTGAAGTTTCTGCAGTTGCTTAGGAAGACGTGAGCTCACTTGGCGGCATCCTTGAAACCGCGGTGAATGGCCACAACGCCGAAGACCAGGTTGCGATACTCGACGCGCTTGAAGCCCGCCTTGGAAATCTGCTTGGCAAGCTGCTTCTGATCGGGCCAGGCCACGATTGATTCGGCAAGGTAGCTGTAGGCCTCAGGAGTTTTGCTGGCCAGGCGAGAGAACGCAGGCAGCAGCTTCGTTAGGTAGAACTCGTAGAACTGGTTCAGAACAGGCAATTTGACCTTGCTGAACTCGCAGATTACGACGCGGCCACCCGGCTTGACGACTCGGTACATTTCGGCGAGCGCTTTGTCGACATCAACCACGTTGCGGAGTCCGAATGAGATAGTCACGGCGTTGAATTCAGCGGCCTTGAAGGGCAGCTTCGTGGCATCGGCGAAGACGAACTCCAGTTCTGGGTGACGCTTGCGGCCGACGGCCAGCATCCCCTCAGAGAAATCGCTTGCGACCACGTGAGCGCCATTTTTGAGAAAAGCGATGGATGACGAACCGGTTCCGGCAGCCAGGTCGAGGATGCGCTGCCCGCGGCGGGGGTCGACCGCTCGGGCCACGATTTTGCGCCAGCGCTTGGTTTGACCGAATGAGAGCAAATCGTTGGTGAGGTCGTAAGTCGGAGCAACCTCGTCGAACATCGCCGCTACTTCAGCGGGTTTCTTGGCCAGATCTGCTTTACTCACCGTTCAAGTCTAACCGTGGCTGCTTGCTTCGAAACAGGCGGGTCTAGTCGGCCGAGGTGTAGTCGTAGTTCCTCGGGCGGGCAGTCTTGGGTCGGCGAACCAACTTGCCGCGTGAGGCTGTCACACCGACCAAAGCTAGAGCACCGATACCCATCGCTCCGAGAGCAACAGTCGCCGACTGCATGAAGACATCTGCTGGGGTTGGTTGATCGAAGTTGACGTTGCGAATGTCGATTGGATTCTGCCCCACAGGTGCCCCGCCGTCTGGAGCAAACTCGACGAAGTCTTCTGGCAGGGTGCCCGCCGCTGCTCCGAGCGGATAACCAGGGCCACCGGCAACCGGGCCGACTTCGTAGCGGCCACCAAGACCTGATGCTCCCGGGTTAGCGGGGTCAGCGCCTGGAGCCACAAAACCCTGTGAGTCGTCGTCGCCGTCTCGGTCGTCGTGCTTGGGCTTGATTACTAGCGGAGGAATCTGAAGCGAACCGTCACGTTCAGGGTGGTCATGCAGGTCTTCGCCGTCATGCTCATCGCCATCGTCGTCGCCATCTTCGTCTTCACCGTGATCGCGCTCATCGTGCGGCTTCACCGGCTGAAAACTAATTGGCGCTTGACCACCAGGTGTCGGAGTGGCCGCTTGAGCCGGCTGCACAGGCAGCACGATTGCGAACGCGGCGAAGAGAAATCCGAATAGAGCGGATGCGATTGGCGCTCGACCCACTGGGTTCGAGGTTTGCTGGAATCGATTCATCTACTATCTGGTTGACAACGTAGGATTTGTCTGGACGCAAGTTCAGGTTAGCGTCTAGGTTTTTTGGGCAAACAGCCAGCGAGTTGTTTTCACAGCAAAGACTCAGGCTGATTCCACGAGTTTTTCGAGCCAAAAAGAGCAGAGCAGAGGTGTTTCGGTGTGACTAGGTTCACTGCGAAAACCATCGAACTTGCGCTGCCGGCCGATTGGAATTGGTCGCAGCACTTGCCTGCCGAGGCACTCATCTTTGTGCGAAACGGTGAAGGGTTGATTGGCTTCGGCGAGGCCGCGCGAATCACCGCACGCGGAGCCAACCGCATGCAAGAACTCAAGGCTGGCTGGCAGGCCTGGCTAGAAGACTGCGAGGTAAGCGACGCGGTCAAGGCTGCCGGTTCAGGACCAGTGGCATTCGGCACGATTGCATTCTCAGACCACAGCTCGTTCGAGAGCACGCTGATCGTGCCCGAGGTGCTGTTGTTTCGAACCGCGAGCCGAAGTTGGCTAACCCGCATCCAATCGGCAGAAGAGTCAGCAAGTTCGCAACTCGACTTTTGGAGCCAGCCTGCAAACCCATCGGCGGTGGGCTCGGAGGCATCCGCAACCAAGCTTCGGTTCGCCGAAGGACTCCAAACCGAGCAGGGCTTCTGCGATTCAGTAACGGCTGCAGTTGCGCGAATCAAATCGGGCGAACTGGGCAAGGTTGTCTTGGCTCGCGACATCGTCGCCGAGACTCACGGCTCAATCGACTTGAACCCGACCCTCGCCAAACTAGCCGCGCGCTTCCCCAACTGCTGGACCTACCAGGTGGATGGCATGTTCGGCGCATCCCCCGAACTTTTGGTTCGTGCGCACCGCGGCGAAGTCTCGGCGCGAGTGTTGGCCGGAACCGCTGGACGCGGCACGGATCCGAGCATTGACAGCGCCATCAGTGCTGCTCTCGCAAGCTCGGCAAAGAACCTCAGCGAGCACGCTTTTGCGGTTGAGTCGCTCGTGAATGCGCTTCGCCCTTACTGCAGCGAACTGCGTGCCGATGAGAAGCCATTCAGCCTCGCGCTGCCTAACCTGTGGCACCTGGCCTCGGACGTGCAGGGAGTTTTGCGCGAAGACGCATCCTCGCTCGATATCGCGGCGGTACTGCACCCGACCGCTGCGGTCGCCGGAACCCCAACCGAGACGGCACTCGGGCTAATCGAAGAACTCGAGCCTTTCGATCGCGGGCGCTATGCCGGCCCGGTGGGTTGGATTGATGCCAACGGCGATGGCGAGTGGGCGATTGCGCTTCGTGGTGCGCAGTTGACCGAGGCCGATGGCCAGACCTCTGTGCGTGCTTACGCGGGATGCGGCATCGTCGCCGAATCCGATGCGGCAGCCGAGTTGGCCGAAACCGAACTTAAGTTCTCGCCGATTCGAAGCGCGTTTGCCTAGAGTTTGATTTCAATCAGGATGCGCCCCGACGCACCCATGACAGTCTCTAGCCCGCCCACGTTTTCGACCTGCACGTATTCCCAACCGTAGGCCTGCGCGAGCGACCAGAGATCGACATTCTGCGGAGTCTTGAACAGGCGCTCGAACACCTGCGGTTCTAAAGTTTGCGCGGGCTCGAGAGCCTCAAAAATCGTGCCGCCGTTGTCGTTGATCACAATCAACTGCAGGTTGAGCCGAGGTTCACCGACGCGGTCAAAAGCCAGCGAACCGGCATCGTGAAGCAGGGTTAGGTCGCCTATCAGAGCTCGAGTAAATCCAGCGGACTCACCTTCGATCCGATGCTCGGCCAAGGCAAGACCGGTTGCGGTCGCGACGGTTCCGTCGATTCCGGCCAAGCCGCGATTGCTGAACACGCGAATCGGCTTGGCTGGCGCCCAACGGTCGGCTTCGCGAATCATTCGGGATGCGCCGAGCAAAAGCTGATCGCTCTCGTTGGTGGCCCGCCAAACGGCCTCGACAATTTCGCGCCTAGTGATGCTCTCTTCGCCGGCAGAGGAATCTCGGTATGCGACCGAGTCGGCTGATGTGAGCGCATCGACCTCGGTGGCCAGGTTTCGATCTGCCTCGCGCCAGCGCTCAAGCCACTCGAAGTCCGGCTCGCCGCTGACCGAAAGCTCGTCGCAGAAGTGAGCCGCGCGGCGAGAAACATCGAAGAACCCGTAGTTGCGGTTCTTCATCACAACAACTTCGACATCCGGATTCTTGAGCAGGCCGACTATCGCACGGCTGAGGGTTGGCTTGCCGAAAACTACCGCTCGACCGATGTGCTCGGCCAGCTCTGATTCGAGCAGCGCTCGGTAGCCAACGATCACGTTAGCTCCGAATCGAGACCCCGACGAAGGCTCGGCAAACAGCGGCCAACCGAATGACTCGGCCAACTCAACGGCATCCTCACCCGCCCCAGCGCCGGCGATAACGACCGTGGGAACCGCACCGTCGACCACTGCGAACTCGACCCGAGGCTCGTTGCGCATTGGCAGAGCGATGACCGGATCCAACTGCGCGGCATTCGGGGTTACCGCGCTGAGTGGCTCGCGGAAGGCAAGATTCAACTGCACTGGACCCACCTGCCCACCATCGAATCCGAGTGAGCTAGCGATTGCGTGCATGACCAACTCGGCGGCGTACTCTGCTTCTCCGTCTGCGCCGCTCGGAGCAGCTACGTCAACGCACTCGCGAACCGCATCCGCAAAGATGCCCACCTGATTGGTGGTTTGATTCGCGCCAACGCCTCGAAGCTCGTGGGGTCGGTCTGCAGTCAGCAGAATCAGTGGAACGCCAGCGTGATTGGCCTCTAAAACCGCAGGATGAAGATTTGCCACCGCTGTGCCCGAGGTGGTGATGAGCACCGATGGTTCGCCGGATGCGAGCGCAGAACCTAGGGCCAAGAAGCCGAGCGAGCGCTCGTCGATGCGAATAACCAGTTCGATTTTGCCGGCTTCAGCCAGCTGGCCAGCGGCGATGGCGAGCGACTGCGATCGAGCACCCGGAGCGAGGAAGAAGTTTCTGACCCCGGCTTTAGCCAGCGCCGCAAGAAGATGCGCGGCAAACTGCTGCGCCGGCGATTCAGGCATCCTTGGAGTCTTCGCCGTTCTGGTCTTTGTCTTTTTGCTCTTTCTCGCGCTGTTCTTTTTCGCGCTGTTCCTGTTCTTTTTGCTTGCGGATCTTCTCGTTCAGATTGCGCAGAAAATCTGGGTCGTCGTCTGGCGCGATGATTCGAGTCTGACCCTTGCCCGAACTGACAGGGCGACCGACCAGCAAATAAAGCACGCCTCCGATCAGCGGAAACAGCAGGCAAACCAGCACCCAAGCCCACTTCGGCATGGTGCGCACCTCGTTCTTGTTTGCAGATGCGGCGAAAACCGTCACGAAAACGGTGAAGATTCCGACCACGACAAGAAACAGTAAGAAGTAGCGCATGGTTTAACTCTAACCTCGAGCGCTGACGTCAAACATAGACTTGTTGTGTGAAAAGAAACCCCGTGCTGATGTTTGTCATGATCCGCCTCGGCCTGTTTGCCGGAATCCTCGCCATCATGCTGGCGCTCGGTTTTGACCCGTTCTTCAGCGCCATGATTGCCGCAGTGGTCGGACTCTCGCTCTCGCTACTGTTCTTCAATAACCAGCGAGCTGCAATGTCTGAGGCCATCGAGCGTTGGGTAAACCGCAAGCGCACCAAGGATGAGTTTGCCGAAGATGGCGACGTGGCCGAAGACCGCGACTCTAGCGAAGACTCGAAGCCGAACGCCTAACAACCCTGCCGCCGAACCGTCGGGCCACCTTATTCCTGGCTTGCCGAAATCCCGCGCCTAGAACGGCGAGCTGATTCTGTAGAGACCCCAACCGACGCACAGCGCGAACGCGAGTGCCGCGTAACTGGTTAGCTTGAGCGCCAAAATCAACTCTTTCGCCTCGCGAGCTGTGCTCACGATTAGCACGACTGGCAAAACCATGAGCAGAGTGAACCAGGCGGGCAGAACTGCTGGGTAGAGCAGGTTCACGAAGAACAAAATCGGGTAAGGCACCAAGATAAAAATCGCGAACAGAATCTTCGCCCAGCGCTGACCCACCTTTACCGCGAGCGTGCGCTTTTGCGAAATCGCATCCTGCTTGATGTCTCGGATGTTGTTAACCATCAGCACTGCCGCCGCGAATGAACCAGCCGCGATTCCGGTCATCACCGAAATCTCATCGACATAACCGATCTGGATGAACGCGGTGCCGATTGCCGCAACCGGACCGAAGAAGACGAAAACCACGACCTCGCCCAGCCCCGCGTACCCGTATGGGTGCTTGCCGCCGGTGTAATACCAGGCAGCAACGATGGCGACGGCTCCGACGGCGAGAAGCCACCAAAGTTGGGTGATCAGCACGATGGCTAGGCCTGCCAAAGCCGCGATTGAGAAGCAGATGAAGGCGGCTTGCTTAACCCGCGCAGCGCGAACGGCCTTCGAGCCGGTGAGTCTTAGCGGGCCGACGCGATTGTCATCGGTGCCGCGGATTCCATCGGAATAGTCATTGGCGTAGTTGACTCCGATTTGCAAGAACAGCGCGACCGCAAGAGCCAGCAGAGACAGCTGCCACGAGAAAACCTGAAGGCTGGCCGCCGAGCCGGCACCGAGCGCGACCGGGGCAACCGCTAGCGGCAGGGTTCTAAGTCTCGCGCCCGAGAGCCAAAGTTTGATCGCCTTCGACTTCTTCGCTGGTGTCTTCGGAGTTGGGGTTTTGCGATTCTGGGATGCCGGCTTGCGACTTGGTTTGGCCATTCTTTAGATCTCCTTGAAGAGCGCAGCTACGCTCAACAGATCGGTTTTTCCACTCGAAAGCTTGGGGATGCGGTCTACTCTAACCACTCGCACGGGCCTGCCGGCTGGGCCGAGGGTATCGGCGAGTTCGGCCGCGATGCTGTCGGCCACCTCGGGGCTGCCCTGGTAAACGACGGCAACCCGCTCGCCCCACTGCTGATCATCAATCGCGGTCGCCGCGCAGTCTTGCACGCCGGTGACCATCGAGGTCAGGGCCTCGACGCGCTCGAGCGAAACCTTCAGGCCACCCGAGATTACGACTCGATCGGCACGCCCGAGAACGCGCAGTCGCCCATCGGCATCGAATTCGCCGAGGTCGTTGGTGAGCAACTCGCCACCGTGAACAACCTCACCGAGCAACCGGATGCGCCCCTCGACCAGCTCGACGGTAACGCCGTCGAGCGGTTGGCCCGCGTAGACGCATCCACCCACCGTTTCGGTCGAACCGTAGGTCTCGATGAGGCTCACTCCGAGGTCGGTCAGGGTTGCCACCGCCGAGGTCGGAACCGCCTGACCTCCCACAAGAATCGCGTCAAAGCTGCGCAGCTGCTCTAGCACAAATTCGTCGAACGGCGCTGCCGCGGCCAATTTGTTGAGTTGGGCAGGCACCACCGAAGTGAACCGGTGCTTGCCGTTCATTAGCGAAGCCGCGCGGGCAAACCCTTCGGCCGAAAACGGCAGCGCGCTGTTCATGATCACCGGTTGGGTCTCGGCGAACAGCGACCGCACCAGCACGTTTAGGCCTGCGATGTAGTTGGTCGGCAGGGCCAAGAGCCATTGGTTGGCGCCAGCGGCGGGGTCAACATAGAGTCGAGCAGCCGAGGCTTTCGCGCTCGCGTCCAGCTGCTTCAAAAAGATCGGGATGCGCTTCGGCACGCCGGTCGAGCCGCTTGACTCAACGATCAGCGCGATGTCGTCGGCGACCTCATCGTGAAGCCCGTGCACCTCGGGCATCAGGCCGTTGACCTCAGGTGGCGTCACGAATAGCGCGGTCTTGCCAGCCAGAACGTCGGCGAGCGCAACGAGCGCACCAAAGGTGTCGTTCGCGGCTACCAGCTTGAGCGGTTTTGGCATTTAGGCGAGTTCGGGTTTAGTACTGCCAGGGGAAAGGTGACCAGTCGGGCGCGCGCTTTTCGAGGAACGAGTCGCGGCCCTCGGCAGCCTCTGCGGTTCCGTATGCGAGCCTGGTTGCCTCGCCAGCGAACAGCTGCTGACCGACGAGTCCGTCATCCACCGCGTTGAATGCATACTTCAGCATTCTGATTGCCTGCGGTGATTTGCCGAGAATCTGCTCGGCCCACTCGACGCCAACGCGCTCGAGATCTTCGTGCGGCACCACCGCGTTTACCACGCCCATCTCGTAGGCGCGCTGAGCAGAGTATTCCTGCCCGAGGAAGAAGATTTCGCGGGCGAACTTTTGCCCGGTTTGGCGAGCGAGATAGGCACTGCCAAAACCTCCATCGAAGGATGCGACATCGGCATCGGTCTGCTTGAAGCGTGCGTGCTCGCGGCTCGCAATCGACAGGTCGGCGATTACGTTGAGAGAGTGCCCCCCGCCCGCTGCCCAACCCGGCACCAGCGCAATGACCACCTTCGGCATAAACCGAATCAGGCGCTGAACTTCGAGAATGTGCAGACGACCACTGCGAGCCTGGTCAATCGTGTCGGCGGTCTCGCCATCGGCATACTTGTAGCCGTCTTTGCCGCGCACACGTTGGTCTCCGCCAGAGCAGAAGGCCCAGCCGCCGTCCTTGGCCGACGGTCCGTTTCCGGTCAGCAGAACCACCCCGACGCGAGAGTTGAGGCGCGCGTCTTCGAGAGCTCGATAAAGCTCATCCACGGTCTTCGGTCTAAACGCGTTTCGAACCTCGGGGCGATTGAATGCAATGCGCACCACACCGAGCGAGTTGTGTCGGTGGTAGGTGATGTCTTCGAGGTCGCCAAAACCCGGCACTTCGCTCCAGATGGACGAATCGAAAAGCTCGGAAACTGGCTTTGGCATGCTTCTAGACTAACAACGTGACCCAAACCCCAAAACCCGCGCTAGCCCAAATCATCGACTCGGCTCGCGTGGTTAGCCTGCCGATGCGAACCCGTTTTCGCGGCCTGCTAGAACGCGAAACCATGCTGTTCGAGGGTCCGTTCGGCTGGACCGAATGGTCGCCATTCACCGAATACGAGGATGCCGAAGCGGCGCACTGGCTTGCCGCGGCAATCGACTTCGGTTGGAGCGAACCACCGCAATCGCAGCGCAGCTCAATCGGGGTAAATGCCACCTTGGCCGCCGTCGTTGCCGAAGCGGTCGAACAGCAGCTGGCGCGATTTGGCGAGTTCAAGACCGTGAAAATCAAGGTTGCCGAACCAGGCCAGTCGCTGGAACAGGATTTGGCTCGAGTCAAGGCCGTTCGCGAGATTTACCCCGAGGCCAGGATTCGCCTGGATGCCAATGGCGGTTTCTCGATTGATGAGGCGTTGAACCTGAGTCAACTGCTGCAGGATGCCGACATCGAACTCGAGTACTTCGAGCAGCCGGTGGCTTCGTTGGATGAGCTCTATCAGCTCAGGTTGATACTCAACTCGATGGGAATCAGAGTTGCCGCAGACGAATCGGTTCGCAAGGCCGAGGATCCGCTTGCGGTGGCAGCCGCCGGAGCTGCCGACTTGCTGGTGCTGAAAGCTGCGCCACTCGGGGGCATCCGTCGTGCACTAAAAGTGGCCGAGCAGGCCGGTCTGCCGTGGGTGGTCAGCAGCGCGCTCGAGTCATCCGTTGGCATCGCCATGGGAGCACATCTCGCAGCCTTAAACCCAAATGACTTTGACTCCGGTTTGGCAACGGTGAATCTGTTTGCCGGCGATGTCAGCTCGACCCCGCTCGCCCCGAAAAACGGACAGCTGCCAGTGCAGCGCGCGTTCGCCGACGCATCCCGACTAGAAGTTTTCGCAGCCGAAGATCACCGATACGACTGGTGGATTGAGAGATTGGAGCGGTGCTACCAACTTGTCTAGCGAAGTCAAAGACGTGCACCCGATTGATTTTCGGCCGCTGCGCGAAGCGGCAACCGAAGACCTTCACGAACTGCTAAACGACACTCGCGTCACGCGGCACATGCCGCTCGCCGAACCCGTTGATCATGCCTGGATCGACAACTGGAAAGAAGCCAAGTCACAGCAATGGCCTTCGCCCGAACACGGACCCTGGGCGGTTTACGTGGGCGGGCGATTCGCAGGTTGGTCAGGAGTGCAACCAGATGGCGAACACGAGGATGAGCTTGCCGTAGTGCTGCATGTTTGGGCTTGGAACCTCGGGCGCGAAATCGCAACGCAGACGCTGGCCCGGTTTCGTTCCTTTGGCCACAACAAACCGATTGCGGTCTATTTTCCGACCACGAGGCCAATCGCGCTATTGATCGCGAAACTGAAGCTCGAACTCGTTGGTGAAGCGTCAATCGGTGAGCACAACTTCGTCAAACTGCACCTGACCGATCGGTCGCTCGCGTAGGTCGAGGCTGTCTGGCTTCGGGTTTGCGCCCCTTCTGCTTCTAGTTCAGGCCACTGTAAACGTGAAGGCCCTTGAAGAACAGGTTCACGACAGTGAAGTTGAAGATGACCGCCAGGAAACCGACCAGTGAGAGCCAGGCCGAGCGACGACCGGTCCAGCCTCGGGTGGCGTTTGCGTGCAGGTATCCCGCATAAAGAACCCAGATGATGAAGGTCCAGACTTCTTTGGTGTCCCAGCCCCAGTAGCGGTGCCAAGCTCGCTCGGCCCAAATTGCACCGGCAATCAGGGTGAATGACCAGAGGATAAAGCCGACGATGTTGAATCGGTAGGCGCGCTTTTCGATTTTCTCGAGGCTCGGGAACAGATCGAAAACTCGCTTCAAGAAAGCCATTGACTTGGTCTTGGCTTCTTGAACTCGCTTCGCCGACTTGCTCAGGTAGACAATCGACATTGCGGCACCAATGTTGAAGAACGCGGTCGCCAACACCGCCACTAGCACGTGGATTACGAGCCAGTACGACTGCAGTGCAGGCATCAGTGAGCGCACCTCGACATAGAACACCGAGGTCGAAACTCCCAGAATCAGCAGCGTGAATCCAGACACGAAGGTCGCGATTAGACGAATGTCTTTGATGAGCAGGGTGACCAGGAAGATGATCACCACGATTAGCGAACCGGTGATGCTGAACTCATACATGTTTGCCCAAGGCACTCGACCGGCGGCAATCGCGCGAAGCAGCACACCGACAAAGTGAGCGATGGCCGCGATGACGATCATCACGATTCCGATGCGCTCGGCGATGCGCGATGACTTGCGCACTTCCTCTTTCAGGGATGCCTGCTGGGAAAGGTTCGCGGTGAACGCCAGGAAGGCGAGCGTGTAGAAGGCCATCGCTCCGTAAATGAAGAGCAACGAGACCTGCGACAGCGGCTCGTTCAAAACAATTTCAGTCATTCGATTTGCCTTCCTGAGTTAGCTTGCGTTGCAGTTCCCCCAAGATTCTTTCCAGCGTTGGATCGTCGCCTCGAGCGAGAGCCGCCAGCTGGAGCTGCCCGTCACGAACAGCAACCCAAACGCGACGTCGCGCAATGGTGAGCGAGAGCGTGACACCGGCCAAAGAAATCAACGCGAATATCAACACGTAGATTCCGCCCGGGTTGTAAGAAACATCGAGCGAAGCGAAGCGCTTGATGCCATCGAAAGTTACTGTGCCCAGATTGCGCGGCAGTTCAACCGTTTGGCCTCGCTCAAGCACCAATCCCTCGACTCCGGAATCGCCACCGGCAACCTGAGTCATGCTCTTCGTATCCAGTTCAAAAACGCTCTTCGGGGTGCCGTCGTCGATGCTCAAGTCACCGACGTAAACGTTCATGGTGAGCAGCGGGTTGATCATGTCGGGGTAGATCGAGGTGTATGCCCCGGTCGAAAGCTTCTCTGCGGTTGGGTAGAAGAATGACAGGATGCCGAACTGCTCGCCTGGAGCATCGGGCACCTTGATGATTCCGAGTGAGGTGTAGTTCGAATCCTGAGGCAGATACTCGGTTGGTCCGCTAAAAGTGACGTTTCCTTCGGCATCGCGAATCGTGACTACCGGGGCATAGCCGTTGCCGGTCAAGAAGACGTTGGCCTCTGGCATTGCCAATGGCTCATTCACCCTGATTAGGCCCTGAGTAGTGCGGATCTCGCCGTTTTCGTCGGGAATCTTCGCGCTCACGGTGGCCTTGAAATCGAGCGGTGTTCCGATGTTTGTCGTGTTCTGGATGTCGAACTTGACCTCGAACTTGTCGAGGGTCATGCTGAACGGCTTGAGCATCTCGGGCTCGAAGAACACACCAGGGCTGAATGAGTCGTAGCCGGCCAGGTTGTTTACGAAGGTCTCACCTTCGACCACCACGCGCTGGCCCACGAACGAGTATCCGCCACCGATTCCAACCGCGAACAAGACACCGATAAGCGAGAAGTGGAACACGAGGTTTCCGGTCTCGCGCAGATAGCCGCGCTCAGCACTGAGCGATTCGCCGCTTTCGTCGGTTCGACGCGCAACCCGATAGCGACCCTTGCGAAGCAGAGCCTCGGCTCGGTCAAGCAGCTCGGTTTGCGACTTGCCGATCTCATCCAGCGAAATCGACTCGAAAGCGGGCATGCGCTTGAGGTTCTTCGGGGTGACCACAGGCTCTTCGCGCAAGTTTCGGATGTGCACGAAGGTGCGCGGAATGACGCATCCGATCAGTGAAATGAAGAGCAAGATGTAGATCGCCGAGAACCACACCGAGGTGTAAACATCGAAAAGTTGCAGCGAATCCATGATCGGTGCGAGCTCTGGATTGTTGTCGAAGTAGGCTACGACGCCGTTCGGGTCGGCCGAACGCTGCGGATACACCGATCCCGGCACGGCGGCGATGGCGAGCAGCAACAGCAGAACCAGTGCCGTTTTCATCGAGGTCAGCTGACGCCAGATCCAGCGCAACCAACCCATGAGGCCCAGTTCGGGTGAACGCGCAGGAATCGTGTCATCCTCGATTTTGCGACCGAACTCCTCGTTCGATGGCGAGGCAGAGCTTGAGTTAGAACGAGATTGGGAAATACGCAATCACCTCATTCTGCAACCAGGCTGAAAACAGTTGCCAAACGCCGGTGACCATCGACAAACCAAGAACAATCAGCAGTGAACCGCCAAAGATGTTGATTGCGCGAATGTGCTTTTTGACCCAAGCCACCGACTTTGCGGCCCAGCTCCAACCAGCACCAATCAGCAGGAACGGGATGCCCAGGCCGAGCGCGTAGGCCACCGACAGGATGCCGCCCTGGACCGCGCTTCCGGTCTGCGACGCGAGGGTCAGCACGGCCGCAAGGGTCGGGCCGATGCAGGGTGTCCAGCCAAGACCGAAGGTGAAGCCAAGCAGTAGCGCCCCGAACAGGCCAAGGCCCGGACGAGTCTGAAACTTCACCGTGCGCTGCAACCACTCGATCTTGCCGATCATCACCAGACCCATGATCACAATCACGACACCCAGGATTCGGTGCAGCCAGTCCAACTGCTGGGCAACCAGGGCACCCCCGAGCGAGCCTACGATTGCACCGAAACCCACGAACACGATTGTGAAACCGAGCACGAAGGCAAGCGAACCGAGCAGCAGGCGGTTTCGATTGACCGCGTGGTGTGCCGATGTTGAGCCAGAGACAAACCCCAGGTAGCCGGGCACTAGCGGCAGCACGCACGGGCTCAGGAAACTGATCAACCCGGCGAGTGCCGCGACGGGCAGCGCGGCCAACAGGGATCCGCTAAGGATCACCTCGCCCGGGTTGAAGTCAAGAATCACTCGTTGACCACCGTCTGGATTAGCGCCTTGAGAGTGGATGGGTCGATGCGGCCCAGGACTCTCGCCGAAACCTTGCCCTGCTTGTCGATTACCAGGGTGGTCGGAACCGCCTGAGGGGTAACCACGCCGGTGAACGCCAAAACGACGTCGCCGGTAGCGGCATCCAGAATCGATGGATACGTCACGCCAAACTTGCGCTCGAACGCTGCCGCGGTGGGCGCCGAGTCCCGAACGTTTACACCGACGAACTGGACATCCTTGAACTGTTCAGAAAGCTGTTGCAGATCTGGAGCTTCGGCGCGGCAGGGAGCACAGCCCGCGTACCAAAAGTTCATGACTACCGCGGTGCCAGCGATTGCTTCGCTAGAAAGAGTGCGACCGTCAGAGATTTGACCTGACCAACTAACCGATCGACCGCGGTTTTCCTTGGCGAACTCGGTCACTGTTCCGTCACCGGCGATGTAGTTCTTGTTGTCGCCGGCCTTGAACTGTTCGGCCAGGGGGTCGTTGGCGGTGCAACCTGTGAGTAGGAGCCCGGCCACTGTGGCGGCGATGAGGGCCTTCAAGGCCGCTGAGTTTCTAAACCGCTTGTTCACTAGACTGCCCCGCTATCGATCGCCTGCAAGTCTGCAGCGGGTTCGCTGTAACTCTTTGGTTGGATTTTGCCGTTGCGCACCTGAACGGTCGTGATCGAACTGAGCGTGCAGCGACGATTCTTGGGCGAATGCGGCAACTCGAAGCCCGAAAGGTGGCGCTGGACCATGACAATCGGCAACTGGTGGGTCACCAGAACCACATCGCCATCGACAACTGATTCGTTGGCCTCGTGGATGATCGACAGCATCCGCTTGAGAATCGATTCGTATGGCTCGCCCCAACTCGGTTGTTTGGGGTTGCGCAGGTGGTAGATGAGGTGTGGCCTCAAGGCTATGCGCCTGGCCGAGAGCCTGCGGCCCTCGAAGACGTTGTAGGGCTCGATCAGCCGATCATCGATGGTCGCATCGATACCGAAAAGATCTTGGATGTGCTCCGCAGATTCGCGTGTTCTCAACAAAGGCGAGGCAATCAGTTTCGAGACCTTGCGTTTTTGGTTCTTGAGCTCTTGCCCTGCGAGTTTCGCCATGTCGTGACCGCGTGGCGTCAGGCGAAAGTGCGGCAATCGACCGTACAAAACCTGGTCTGGATTGTGGACTTCGCCGTGACGAATCAGGTGGATGCGGTCAGCGGGCATGCTACAAGTTTACCCTCGGCTAAACTTGTGATTCCGAGCGTTCAGCGTCTTCTCAGACTGTGAACGGCACCGAAAAGCTAAGGATTTTTATGCGCGAGCGCATCCTCGTTAAAGATTTGGCCGCACGTGAAGACGGCCCCGTTGTTCTAGGCGGATGGGTCGAGAAGCTTCGCGACCAGAAGCGCATCCAGTTCATTGTTTTGCGCGATGAGTCTGGAGATGTTCAGGTCACTTACCCGCGTCCTGTTATCGATGACCAGCCTGACGAAAACGATGCGCTCGCCGCAACGATCTCGGGTCTGACCGCCGGCTCGTTCGTCTGGGTCACTGGACGACTGAAGCACGACGAGCGCGTGAAGTTGGGTGGACTTGAGATTCAGCTGGATGACCTCGAGGTGGTCACGCTGGCCGACCCCGAGACTCCAATTGCCGAGGACACCTCGATCGACAAGCGCATGGATTGGCGCTTCCTCGACCTTCGTCGCAGCGAGATGAATCTGGTGTTCCGCATCCAGACGACTATTGAAAATGCTTGGCGCCAGTACTGGGTTGAGAACGGGTTCGTCGAAATCCACTCGCCTAAGTTGATGGCTTCGCCTTCAGAGTCGAACGCCGAGTTGTTCAAGCTTGAGTATTTCGAGGGCCACGCCTACCTGGCGCAGAGCCCGCAGTTCTATAAGCAGATGGCGATGATGTCGGGTCTCGGCCGAGTGTTTGAGATTGGTCCGGTGTTCCGCGCCGACCCTTCGTTCACTTCGCGTCACGCGACCGAGTTTGTTTCGGTTGACATCGAGGTTTCGTGGATTGATTCTCACGAAGATGTGATGGCGATTCAGGAGCAACTGCTGCAGCGCGCAATTCAAGCGGTGAAGGATGCGCACGGCGACGAAATCCTCGCTCGTTTCGGGGTTGATGTGGTTGTGCCTTCGATTCCGTTCCCACGCGTTTCGCTCGCGGATGCGATTGAGATCGTCAAGGAGCGCGGTCACGTTGTTGAGCGCGGTGGTGACCTCGACCCTGAGGGTGAGCGTCAGATTGCGGCCCACGTTGCAGAGAAGTTTGGCCACGAGTTTGTGTTTGTGACCGACTATCCGGCCTCGGTTCGCCCGTTCTATCACATGCGTCACGCCGACAACCCTGGACTGACTAAGTCATACGACCTGATTTGGCGTGGCACCGAGATCACCACTGGCGCGCAGCGCGAACACCGACTGGATGTGCTGATCGAGCAGGTGAAGCAGAAGGGTCTTGAGCCTGAGGGCTTGCAGACCTATCTCGACTTCTTCAAGTACGGAGCGCCGGCTCACGGTGGTTTCGGAATGGGTCTGCTTCGCGTGCTGATGTTGCTATTGCACCAGCCAAACATTCGCGAGGTTGGGTTCTTGTTCCGTGGGCCTAATCGTCTCGAGCCTTAGGGTTTGAGGGTCGAAGGCGATTTGCTCTCGAGGTTCTCTCGCCAAAGAATTACTTGAGCTTGGTGATAATCGCCAACGCCTTCTTGGCCCAAGGGAAACGCTTGCTCATGAGCTTGAGCGCAACAATCAGAATCGGAAACCAAAACTTTCGAATCAGTTTGAAGATCACACGCATCTTTCATTCCTTTGGATTTGGGGTTTGGTCAGCTGCGCCTCGAGCGCTGCGCGAAGTCGGATTGGATCGATGCGCCAGTATCCGTGCGTCTTGCCATCGATAAGCAAGACGGGGATCTCCTCGGAATAGCGCTGGGCGAGAGCCGCATCCTCAAGAATGTTCAATTCATCAAGCGAAACCTGAATCGAAGGCTGGGATGCGTAAGCCGCCAAGAACTCAGCCACGACCCGCTTGACAACGATTTCGGCATCCTCGCAAAGGTGGCAGCCAGGCTTGCCAATCAGGGTTAGCGCTATGTTCACACCTCTAGCCTAAAGCCCGCCGTAGACTTGTCTGGTGCCGCAGGAGCCTCGCCCAGAACCGAAGATCGAAGCCGCGTTCTTCGATGTCGACAACACCCTAATCAGGGGTTCGTCGAGCTTCCTTTTCGGCAAAGCCGCCTTCAAGAAAAAATTCTTCAGCAGACGCGACTTTTGGAACTTTGCCTGGCACCAAGCCCGATTTATCGCACGCGGCGAAAGCGCTAAAACACTAACCGAAATCAAAGACCGAGCACTCGGCCTGATCGCCGGCCACCGAGTCGAAGAACTAGCCGACATGACCGAAATGGTCTACCAGGATTACATCAGCCCAAAGCTTTGGCCAGAGACAGTTCGCCTGGCCAAAGAACACATCGCGGCAGGCCGCGAAGTCTGGCTGGTCACCGCGACCCCGATCGAGATTGCTGAAATCATGGCTCAGCGACTCGGGTTGACCGGCGGCCTAGGCACAATCGTTGAGCGCGAAAACGGCATCCTCACCGGTCGCCTAGTTGGCAAACCGCTGCACGGCAAAGCAAAGGCGAAGGCAATCAAACAGCTGGCTAAAGAGCGAAACATCAGCCTCAAGCGCTCGTACGCATATTCGGACAGCCACAATGATCTTCCGATGCTCACCCGCGTCGGCCACCCAGTCTGCGTGAATCCGGACAAGATCCTCACCAAGCACGCCAAGGCGGCGGGCTGGAAGATTCTGGACTTCAAAAAGCGCGAGCTGCGGGCGAATCGCTAATCCAAAGAGCAACCCCAGTTAAACGCAAAACCCGCCTGCCGATGACAGACGGGTGAGGCGACAGAAGACTTACTTCTTATTGCGACGCTGGTGACGAGTCTTGCGAAGCAGCTTGCGGTGCTTCTTCTTCGACATACGCTTGCGGCGCTTCTTAATTACTGAACCCATAGGGACCTCACAGAGCTTGGGATGCCAGCCGATCAGAACGACCGCCAGCAAGACAACTTGTTTATTCTAGCCAAAAGCTGACCACTATTTCACCAGTGGATTTGGAAACGTACACTGATGAGCATGACCGAAAAACTTACCTACCGCGTGGTCGAAACCTGCGCCGACTTCGAACTGCGGCAATACGACCCGTTCTACCTGATTGAGATCGATCAACCGGGCGACTGGCTGCGCGCGGGGAACATGGCCTTTCGGCCACTGGTGGGCTACATTTCGGGCGAAAACGCTGAGCGGCAGAAGTATGCGATGACAGCTCCAGTACTGCAAACCGCACCGTCGGATGCGCTCGGCGCATCCTCGAGTTCATCGACCTCGGCAAGCACAACAAACACTGTCGCGTTTGTTTTGCCAGCCTCGGCCCGCGGCGCAGTGCCGCGAGCTAACGATCCACGCATCCGCGTAGTTGAGAATCCCGGTGGACTGTACGCAGCGGCCAAGTTCCGCGGAGCCTGGTCTGAGCTAATCTTCCAGGAACGCGCTCGGGCACTTGCCGAGGCCGCTGAGTCAGCGGGACTCACCTGTATCGCGGCTCCCCTTACGGCTCGCTACGACGGCCCATGGAAGCCCGGCTTCGCTAAGCGTAACGAAGTGCTGGTGGCGGTCAAGCGCTAGGCTGCACGCGCACGCAACCACGAACCAACCCAAACCTGAGTATTCCCTGTGTATTTTTTCTAGAACGGGAATAATGCCGCCGAGGCTGTGGCTATCAGATTCATGTCGACCTTCATGATTCCGACCCCGAAGCAGAGCCGCGCCAAAGAGACCGTAGCGATTGTTATCGACGCTGCCAGGAGCGTGCTTGCGCGAGCGGGTGAAAGCGCCGTGCGCATCCAAGAGATTTCGGCCAGCACCGGCGTCTCGATTGGTTCGATTTACCACCACTTTGGCGACCGCGACGGATTGATCCGCGCCACCTACATCCACAACTTTGCCGAGGGTGTGGGCAACGACATCGACAAGCTGAAGGCCTGGGCCAGCAAGACCAAGAGCGTCGCCGAGATCCGCGAGCACTACGCAGACCTCATCGAGTTTTTGAACAGCCACTACCGCCAGCTGCCGATTGCCGAACGAGCTGCAATCGTGGGCAGCAGCTTCGGTCGACCAGAACTTCGGGCCGCAATCTCAGAGGTTCAGACCACCCTGACCAATGGACTCACCGAACTGATGACCACCCTCAAGGAATCCGGCGTACTGAAGGACCACCTGCACCCGCGAGCCGCAGCGCTCGTGATTCTGGGTCTGCTGCACGGACGCGTCCTCGCCGAGTTCGACACCGAAAACACTTCAACCGATGAAGACTGGAACCGAGCAGTGCTCAGCGCCATGTCTGGATTGGTGAAGCCGCAGGCCTAAATCCTGACGGAAAACTAAGCGCCACACCTTTCGAACGAAGAGAGTGGGCGGTCTACTTCAGTAGATCGTCCACTTTCTTTTTTGCCGAGGATGCGCGACGCTTTACCTCATCCACAAGGCCTTCGATGTCTTTGCCGGTCTGCTTCTGCACGGCCTTATCGGTCTCGACTTTTGCCTCGGCGAGCTTGCGGCCCAGCTTGCGGCCAACTTCTTTGGCGTCGAACGAAACACCCTTTTCGGCAGCCTGCTCGCTCAGCCACGAGGCACTCTGCGCGAGCCAAGAGCCCACCTTCTCGCCAAGGTCATCCATCTTCTCTTCGACAACCTGACCGGCCTGCTGAGCCAGCTGGTTTACCAGCCAAAGCTCGATGGGCGCAAATGCCGATGCTTCGACGAAGTAGTGGCGGCTCGAACCCTCGGTCTTGACCGAGACCGCGCCGGCATCGCGAAGCGTCTTGAGGTGCTTCGACACCGCTGGCTGGCCCAATTTGGTGATGGCAACAAGCTCGGTAACCGAGAGGCCCGGCTTCTCGGCAAGGGCGTCAAGGATCTGTCGACGTACGGGATCAGAAATCGCGGTGAAAATGTCTGTCATAACTCAAAGGTAGCAGTCGCGAGACGCCAAAAACTAGGCGCCGGATGCGATCTCGCGAGCCCTCGCCAGCGCGGCATCCGTGGCAGCGATGAAGACGTCGCGCAGCTTTGCCTGGTCGAACGTGGCAATCGCGCGTTCGGTGGTTCCATTCGGGCTAGTCACCTGTCTGCGCAGCTGTTCGGGGTCGGCCCCGGTCGCCATCACCAGCTCGGCCGCACCGAGGAAGGTCTCCTGAACTAGCAGCTCTGCCTGCTCTCGAGTGAATCCCTGGTGCATGGCCGCCGCAGTCAATTGCTCCATGAAATAGAACACGTAGGCTGGGCCGCTGCCCGAAATCGTGCTGAGCGCATCGATTTGACTCTCGTCGATCACGGCGACGTTTCCAACTGTCTCGAACAACTCGACGGCGAGATTTAGGTCGGCCTCGGTGGCTAGGGCTCCGGGGGCGATGCCGGTCACAGCGCGGCCTACGATGGCCGGGGTGTTCGGCATCGCGCGAATGACGCGCACGCCGTGCGGTAACGCATCCTGCATGGATTCGGTCTTGATGCCCGCGGCAACACTGATCACCAGAGCGTGGCTCGAAAGCGAGGATGCGACCTCGCGCAGAGTCTCGACCACGTAGGCCGGCTTGACGGCAACTAGCACGACGTCGGCACCGTGAACCGCCTTCGAATTGGCGGATGCGTTCGCGTCGGAGTCAACCTCGAGCGAATAGGCCAGGACTCCGAGTTGATCGGCCAAGTTGGTAGCGCTCGCCTGTGACTTGGTGCTGACGGTTACCGCGGCCGAGTCGAAGCCGGATGCCAACAGCCCGCTCAGGATTGCGGTTCCCATAGAGCCCGAGCCGAGGATTGCGATGCGCTTGATGTCCATTTGACCAGTTTAGGACTGCCGCAAAATGTCTCAGAGCCAAGGTAGTTTTGACGCATGGCTTCTGCGAAAACATCCTTTGTCTGCACCGAATGCGGCTGGACCACGGTCAAGTGGGTCGGTCGCTGCGCAGAGTGCCAACAGTGGGACACCATGCAAGAGGCAAGCGCCGGCCGTGGCCTCGGCAGCACCAAGCAGGTGTCGGCCGTCCGGCTGGTTCCAGCAGCCACAGCCAAGCCGATCACCGATGTTTCAACCAAGCCGGTTGCCGCTTGGCCAACCAAGGTCGGCGAGTTCGACCGTGTTTTAGGCGGCGGCCTCGTACCCGGTGCGGTGATTTTGCTTTCGGGCGAGCCCGGCGTGGGCAAGAGCACCCTGTTGCTCGAAGTTGCCGCAAATGCCGCCCGAGGTGGCGAAAAAGTTCTTTATGTCAGCGGCGAAGAATCGGTCGGGCAGGTCAGGCTTCGTGCTGAGCGCACTGGCGCCCTGGTTGACCAGCTCTATCTGGCCGCCGAAACCGATCTGGCGACCGTGCTCGGGCAGATCGAGGCGGTGAACCCGCAGCTGTTGGTAATCGACTCGGTGCAGACCATCGCGTCCGCCGAAATCGACGGAGCCGCCGGCATGCCGAGCCAGGTGCGCGAGGTTGCCGCCAACCTGATCCGCGTCGCAAAAGAGAAGGCGTTGCCGGTGATTATGGTCGGACACGTCACCAAGGACGGCTCAATCGCCGGCCCGCGCGCTCTCGAACACCTTGTCGATGTTGTCTGTCACTTCGAAGGCGATCGCCAAACCAGCCTGCGTTTCGTGCGCAGCCTAAAGAACCGTTTTGGCCCGACCGACGAGGTCGGTTGCTTCGAAATGGCCGGTGACGGCATTCGCGAAGTGCCAGACCCTAGCGGGTTGTTCCTATCGCGAGGCGAAGCACCCGTTTCCGGCACGTGCGTCACTGTAACTGTCGAGGGCAAGCGCGCTTTGATCGCCGAGGTTCAGGCGCTGGTGGTCAAGTCATCGAGCCCGCAACCTCGTCGAGTGACCAACGGAGTCGATTCGTCACGCGTCGCTATGCTGCTTGCCGTTCTCGAACGACGAGCAGGGATGCGCGTTGGCGAACTCGACGTTTACGTATCCACCGTGGGTGGCGTAAAGCTCAGTGAACCCGCGGCAGATCTGGCCATCGCGGTCGCAATCGCATCCGCCGTGGCAGACAAACCGGTTGCCCACAACCTCGCTGCCTTTGGCGAGATCAGCCTCGCGGGCGAGATTCGCAAGGTTACCAACGACAAGGCGCGCGCCAATGAGGCAAAGCGTCTGGGCTTCACGCGCACGGTTGATTCAGGCGTGGGCGACCTAAAGGCCGCACTCGCGCTCGCGCTGAACTGGTAGCCGAGAACTAGTTGATTAGGAACTGAACCGGGTCTGAGTGGTTGTTGCTGACCGTTGCCACGATGTTGTAGGCACCTGGCAGTGCGGCGACATTGCCCTCTGCGGCACATCCGGTTGCAGCCGATGATCGGTTCTTGGTCCATGCTTTTGGAGCTGACGGAACCGGAACGCCGGGTTGCAGAGTCGCTGTCTCATCTGCGTCTTGAGCAAAGTCGGCGCAGTCGGCGGTCAGCCAAATCTGGTCTGGTCCGCTCGTGATTTCAAAACCCGAGTTCTGCTGCACGAGAGTGAAATCGCACGCCTCGGCTGAAGTGTTGACGATGGTGAACCACATGTATGGGGTTTCGGCAGGCGTGAATGAGCTCTTCTCGACGCTCGTGGTTCCGTCGCTGGTTCCAACGTGCGCGGTGACCTTGACTGCACCCGGCGCACAAGCCTGGCCGATTGCCTGAGCTGGTGCGCTAGCGGTCGGGTTTGCGGCGGGAGCCGACGATCCGCCCAGCAGGTTAGCAATACCAGCGGCTACGCTCCAGAGCAGCCAAACCAGCAGAGCCAAAACAACAAGGCCCGCGATACGGCGACGGCGGTAGATGTGTGGCGGAAGGCGGCGGCTGGTGTTGGGTCGGTTGATGCTCATGCATCAAGGTTATTCAGCGGCGAGACTAGAGCAGCTTAAGCATCCTCGTGTTGCCGAGGGTGTTTTCCTTTACGCGGGCAAGATCCAGGAATTCGGCCACACCGTCGTCGTGTGAGCGCAACATTTGCTCGTAGGTTTCGGCATCCACTGGAACATCACTGATCTCAACAAATCCGTGGCGACCAAAGAACGCGGTCTCGAAGGTAAGGCAGAAGACGCGTTTGATACCTAGGGTTTTGGCACGTTCGAGCAGGGCTTCGAGAATCGCGTGACCTACGCCCTTGCCGCGCATGTCTTCGGCAACCACGAGAGAGCGAACCTCGGCGAGGTCCTCCCACATGACATGTAAGGCACCTGCTCCAACAACGCGCGCTTGCTCGTCAACGGCAACCAGGATTTCCTGAATTTGTTCGAACCAGACCACGCGATCGCGGCCGAGCAAAACGACGGATCCCTCGAGCGGACGACGCAGCTCCATGATGGCGTTCACGTCGCCGGTCGTGGCTGGGCGAACCGAGATGGTCAGGCTGGTCATGCCTAATAGGTTAGCCCAAGCCGTGACCAGCTACTAAAGGGCGGTTGCCGCCTCGCGAACCTTGCAGTCGAAGACGAACTCTCCACCGACGAAATCAACGGTGACGTGCGATGCGTTCACCAGCTCACCGTGCAGAATCTTCTCGCTGAGCTTGTCCTCAACCTCGCGCTGAACAGCGCGACGCAACGGGCGAGCACCCAGAGCTGGGTCGAAGCCGATCTCGATCAAGCGTTCCTTTGCGGCCGGGGTGACCTCGAGGGTCATGTCGCGGTCTTCGAGGCGCACGGCCAACTTCTTGACGAACAGGTCGACAATCTGCACCAACTCGCTCTTGACCAGCTGCGGGAAGATGATGGTCTCGTCGACGCGGTTCAGGAACTCAGGCTTGAAGTTCTTCTTCAGCTCTTCGTTGACCTTGCCCTTCATGCGCTCGTAGTCACCTTCGTTGTCGCCTTCGCGAACGAAGCCCATAGCGCCGCGCGAGATGTCGCGGGTGCCCAGGTTGGTGGTCATGATGATGATGGTGTTCTTGAAGTCAACGATGCGACCCTGACCGTCGGTCAGGCGACCTTCTTCGAGGATCTGCAGCAGCGAGTTGAAGATGTCCGGGTGAGCCTTTTCGATTTCGTCGAACAGCACTACCGAGAACGGCTTGCGGCGAACCTTTTCGGTTAGCTGGCCACCCTCTTCGAAACCGACGAAGCCCGGAGGGGCACCGAACAGACGCGAGACGGTGTGCTTCTCGCCAAACTCAGACATGTCGAGCGAGATGAGTGCGTTCTCGTCGTCGAACAGGAACTCGGCAAGTGCCTTGGCCAGTTCGGTCTTTCCAACACCGGTCGGACCAGCGAAGATGAACGAACCCGAAGGGCGGTTTGGATCCTTGAGACCGGCGCGCTGACGACGAATCGACTTCGAAATCGCGCGAATTGCTTCTTCCTGGCCGATGACGCGCTTGTGCAGCTCGTCTTCCATGAACATCAGCTTTGCCGACTCTTCTTCGGTGAGCTTGAACACAGGGATGCCAGTTGCCTGCGCAAGTACCTCGGCGATCAGGCCCTCGTCGACCACGCCCTGCGCGGCGACGTTGCCCTGGCGGTACTGCTTTTCTAGGCGAACGCGCTCGGCGACGAGCTTTTTCTCTTCATCGCGCTTGGTCGCAGCGAGCTCGTAGTCCTGGCCCTCGATGGCCTGTTCCTTCTGGGCCTTGAGCGCTGCGATCTGCTCATCCATTTCGCGCAGTTCAGGTGGCGACGACAGAATCGAGAGACGCAGGCGAGCGCCGGCCTCGTCGATAAGGTCGATTGCCTTGTCTGGCAAGAAGCGGTCGGTGATGTAGCGGTCTGACAGCTGAGCGGCTGCAACCAAAGCACCGTCGGTGATTGAGACCTTGTGGTGTGCTTCGTAACGGTCACGAAGACCTTTGAGGATATTGATCGAGTGAGCAATCGAAGGTTCGCCAACGTTTACCGACTGGAAGCGTCGGGCGAGCGCGGCATCCTTCTCGAAGTGTTTGCGGTACTCGTCGAGGGTGGTGGCGCCGATGGTCTGGAGTTCGCCACGGGCAAGCATCGGCTTGAGGATCGATGCCGCATCGATTGCGCCTTCTGCAGCACCGGCACCAACCAACGAGTGAATCTCGTCGATGAAGGTGATGATGTCGCCGCGGGTGCGAATCTCTTTGGTGACCTTCTTTAGGCGCTCTTCGAAGTCTCCGCGGTAACGCGAACCAGCAATCAGCGCACCCATATCCAGGGTGTAGAGCTGCTTGCCCTTGAGGGTTTCGGGAACGTTGCCCGAAACGATTGCCTGGGCTAGACCTTCGACAACGGCGGTTTTTCCAACACCGGGCTCACCAATCAAAACCGGGTTGTTCTTTGAGCGGCGGCTAAGGATCTGCATCACGCGTTCAATCTCGCGTTCGCGACCAATGACCGGGTCGAGCTTGCCGTCGGCGGCAGCCTGAGTAAGGTTGCGGCCGAACTGGTCAAGAATCTGCGAGCCCTTTTGCTTCTCGGCGGTGTTGTCGCCGCCAACATTTACGGTCTCTTTGTTCTGGTGACCCGAGAGCAGCTGGATCACCTGCTGGCGCACACGGTTGCTGTCAGCGCCGAGCTTGGTGAGCACCTGCGCGGCGACACCCTCACCCTCGCGGATCAAGCCGAGCAGGAGGTGCTCGGTGCCAATGTACGAGTGGCCGAGCTGCAGGGCCTCGCGAAGTGATAGCTCGAGAACTTTCTTGGCGCGCGGGGTAAACGGAATGTGGCCGGTAGGAGCCTGCTGACCCTGACCGATGATGTCTTGAACCTGCTCGCGCACCTGGTCGAGGCTGATGCCGAGCGCTTCTAGCGACTTGGCCGCTACGCCTTCACCCTCGTGAATCAGACCGAGCAGGATGTGCTCGGTGCCGATGTAGTTGTGGTTGAGGAGCTTTGCCTCTTCTTGCGCAAGCACCACAACTCGACGAGCCTTGTCAGTGAATTTCTCAAACATGTTTACCTCTCGAAGCGCTACTGAAATAGCGTTCTAAAAAGATGGTAATCACCGAGACCGACAGTTTGGGGCGTGTTCGCCCTAGGGTGAAAATGGCGGGATGCGCCTAGTGCAAAGTGTCAGCCTGAGGCTACTTGTCGCTAGGTTTTTTCGCCTCGCGCTCGGCACGCATCTCAGCTTCCATCTGCGCGTAAACCTTGCGCTCTTTCG
>CAYTNT010000004.1:0-51532 GCA_964439235.1 uncultured Rhodoluna sp.
GGAAGCTGGTTGACTTCGTTGACTACAAGCCGACCATCGCACGTCCGAACGCTGACGGAAAGATCACCATCGCCGCACGCGTCCGCGCTCGTATCTCTAAGTTCTACTTTGAGGACCGCATTTCACCGGTTACTGCCGGCGAGCTAGCTGCGGCGCAAAGCCACGGTCACCACGACGACCACGCAGCGATCGAGGCGCCAAAGGCCGCCAAGAAGCCTGCTGCGAAGTCATCGTCAACCAAGGCCTCGAGCAAGGCATCGGACAAGCCTGCAGCAAAGAAGGCTTCGACCAAGAAGGCCGCTCCGAAAAAGAAGTAACTCTTCGCAATAGCTGAATCGGCCCTCGCTCTCTTTGGCGGGGGCCGATCGCTTTATCCCAGACTGCCCTCCGACTGACGGCCCTGCCTGCCGGCTGCCATTCCCTGGCGTGGCGCAACGTGCCACACCACACATCATCCTCATTTATCTCAGCCAGACGCGCCACTATTAGGCTTGGCTGGTGCGCGAATTTGACCCACAGCCGCAACATGCGGGCATGTACCAGAACAACTACAGCCGCGAACAGAACGAGGCCTTCACAAAGGCGTTCACCGAGCTAACGGATGCGTTCAAGCAAGCTCTGATCGCCGGGCGGCCATCAAGTGACGAGCAAGTACAAGAACTGGTGCGTCAACACTTCGAGTTCTGCAGCCAGTTCTGGACACCAAATCGCGAGGCATACAAGTCGTTGGCTCTGAGTTATCTACTGCCAGGCCCATACCGCGATAGCTACGAGGCCGTAATGCCGGGCTTGGCTAAGTACCACTACGACGCAATGGTGCAGTGGGCAGAACAAAACCTGATCTAGGGATGCGCTGCCCTTAGCTGGCTCATAGCCGGCTCCCAGCCGCCCCAATCCAACCAGACTCCCCCTGTTAGGGCAGAGTCCCCGTAAAAGGAGAACTCCCCCGGCTCATCAGACCCGAGGGAGTTTTTGAGTTTGCGTGATGCTCTAGTGAGCGAAGTGTCCGCGGCTGTGCTCGAACACAAAACCGATCACAGCTACGAGTGCCAGCGGCACTGCGATGAAGAACATCCACCAGCCGACAGCGAGGGCTGCGAATGCCAGCGCTGCGAATGCGCCGAGGAAGAATGGCCACCAGCTCCATGGAGCGAAGAAGCCGATCTCAGACTCGCCGTCTTCGATATTGGCATCCAGTCGGTCTTCAGGAACCGGCCCCTGGCTCTTTGCGGTCTTGTCGAGGTAGAACGCAAGGAATGCTGCCATGATGGCCAGCATCGCAAGTGCGGCCGTGCCGATTGGCTCGAATGGGAATGGGAACATGCCCAGGTCGGCCTCGGTCGGGTTAGCTGCGTGGGTGTTTGCGTACCAGACACCGTATCCGACCGCTACCAGCACATAGAAGGCAGCCAGGAACCACATTAGGTTGGCGTTGAACTTCATATGGATTAGCCCTTCTGCGATGCAGCTTTGGCTTCAGGAGCTGCGTATTCTGGGTGGTTTAGGTCAAACGCCGGCGACTCCGAGCGAACTCGTGGAATCGAGGTGAAGTTGTGGCGAGGGAATGGAGACGCGGTTGCCCACTCGAGCGAGCGTCCGTAACCCCATGGGTCGTTCAGAGTGGTGCGAACGCCCTTGCGGTAAGTGATCCAGATATTCCACAGGAACGGTAGGAACGATAGCGCGAGGATTGCCGAACCGATGGTTGACACCATGTTCATCCAGGTAACACCATCTGACTCGAGGTAGGTCGCGTAACGACGCGGCATACCCTCGACACCGATCCAGTGCTGGATCAGGAACGTGGTGTGGAAACCGAAGAACAACAGCCAGAACTGAATCTTGCCGAGGCGCTCGTTCAGCATCTTGCCGGTCATCTTCGGGTACCAGAAGAAGATACCCGCGAACATCGCGAACACGACAGTTCCGAAGACTACGTAGTGGAAGTGCGCAACCACGAAGTAGCCGTCAGACAGGTGGAAGTCGAGGGTCGGCGATGCAAGGATCACACCGGTCAGACCACCGAAGATGAAGGTGGTCAAGAAGCCAAGCGAGTAGAGCATCGGAGTCTCGAAGCTGATCGAGCCTTTCCACATCGTTCCGATCCAGTTGAAGACCTTTACGCCTGTCGGAACCGCAATCAGCATCGTCGTGAAGGCGAAGAACGGCAACAGAACCGAACCGGTGACGTACATGTGGTGCGCCCAAACGGTCATCGACAGAGCCGCGATAGCGATGGTTGCGTAGACCAGAGTCTTGTAACCGAAAATCGGCTTTCGGCTAAAGACCGGGAAGATCTCGGAGATGATTCCGAAGAACGGCAGCGCGAGGATGTAAACCTCTGGGTGTCCGAAGAACCAGAACAGGTGCTGCCACAACATCGGTCCGCCGTTAGCCGGGTCGAAGATGTGCGCGCCGAAACGACGGTCGGCACCAAGTGCGAACAGTGCTGCAGCCAACGGAGGGAAGCACATGATGGCAAGGATCGAAGTAACCAGCGTGTTCCAGGTGAAGATCGGCATGCGGAACATGGTCATACCAGGAGCACGCATCGTAAGAATGGTTGTCACAAAGTTGACACCACCCATGATGGTTCCAAAGCCGCTGAGGGCCAGACCAAAGACCCAGAGGTCACCGCCGATACCCGGCGAGAACGTGGTGTTCGACAGTGGCGCGTATGCGAACCAGCCGAAGCTAGCTGCACCCTGAGGAGTGAAGTAGCTCGAAACGGCAACCAGCGAACCGAAGAAGTAGAACCAGTATGCAATCGCGTTTAGACGCGGGAAGGCTACGTCCGGTGCACCAATCTGAACTGGCATAAGGATGTTCGCGAAAGCGGCGAACAGCGGCGTAGCGAACATCAGAAGCATGATGGTGCCGTGCATGGTGAACAGCTGGTTGTACTGCTCCTTGGTCTGCACGATGTCGAGACCTGGGGCTGCCAGCTGGGCACGGATCAACAGCGCCATCACACCACCGATTAGGAAGTAGATGAACGAGGTGATCAGGTAGAGGTAACCGATCTTCTTGTGGTCGGTAGTAGTAATCCAGTCAACAATCAGTTGACCCTTGGATCTCTTTCCGGTTGAGAGACCTGGACCTGCAGCGGTTGCGGTAGCCATTTGATTAGCCTCGAATCTCTGGGTTGTCACCAGGAAGGTTCTGGTTGCGTGAATAGGTGTCATCGATCAGACCGACGTTGCCAGCGGCCTTCAAAGACTGAATGTGGGCGTCGTAGTCAGCCTGGCTGACCACCTTGACGTTGAAGAGCATCATCGAGTGGTACTCACCACAGAGCTCAGCACACTTGCCCGAGTACTCGCCAATCTGGGTTGGCGTGAAGTACATCTTGTTGGTGCTGGCTGGGAACATGTCCTTCTTGTAGAGGAACTCGACAACCCAGAAGCTGTGGATGACGTCGCGTGAGGTGAGGCTGATTTCAACAGACTTGTTGACCGGCAGCCAAAGGGTTGGCAGCGCCTTTTCGTCCTCGACGGTTACGCCGATTCCCTGGATGCCCGACTCGTGAGCGTTGTCGGTCACGTAGTTGAAGTCCCAGCTCCACTGCTTGGCGATGACCTGGATCTTCACGTCAGAGTCAACTGGGGTTTCGATAGCGGTCATGGTCTTGGCTGTGAACGCGAAGAAACCAATCACCATGATCAGAGGAACGACGGTGAAGAGGGCCTCGATCGGGTTGTTGTAACGGAACTGACGAGGCATCGAGGTGTCACCCTTGCGGCGACGGTAGACGATAACCGCGTAGAACATGAGTCCCCAAGCGATGATTCCTACACCCCAGAGTACGATCCATGAACCATTCCAGAACTGGATGATGCTTTCGGTGTGGTTTGTTGCGTTACCGGTGCCAGGCAAAAAGCCGCGAGACAGCTGCTGTGACTGTTCTGCGGTGCAACCGGTGAGCAAAAGGACTAGGGATGTCGCAAGAGCGGCAACTGCCACCTTGGATACATGCTTTAAGCGCACTTTCGACCCTTCAGATTTCGAATCGTTACCGTCATAGTCTATTCGTTGACGGGGCTTCGCTCGGCACAAAACGGGCGTTATTTGGCATAAAAAAGCGAAATCCGGCCCTGCTTTCTGAGAAGCGGGGCCGGATTTCGAAGAGACGCTTAGTTGAATGAATCGCCGCAGGCGCAAGTTCCCTGCGCGTTTGGGTTGTCGATGGTGAATCCCTGCTTCTGGATGGTGTCTTCGAAGTCGATGGTTGCGCCATCGAGGTATGGAACGCTCATGCGATCGACGATTACCTCAACGCCATCGAAGTCAACAACCTGGTCGCCGTCGTTGAAACGCTCGTCAAAGTAGAGCTGGTAGCGCATGCCCGAGCAACCGCCAGGTTCGACTTCGATACGAAGTCGCAGCTGTAGTGGGTTGCCGTGCTCGTCTACTGGAGATTCGGCCGCAATCAGGGTCTTTACCTTGGACTGAGCCTGCTCGGTGAGCTTGACTCCGTGTGCAAGTGTCTCGGTCATCTTCGTGGTCTCCTTCTGGACTGTTTGGCTTCAAACAATTCCGAATGCTTCAAGAATAAACACTCGGACGACGTTTTTTAGTTCAAAATTTCGTTGGCTTCAAGCAAAACCAGGGTTTCGGCGAGAATTGCCCGGCGCAGGGTCTCGAGATGCAAAGACTCGTTTGGGCTGTGCGCTCGCGAGTCTGGATCCTCGACACCGGTCACCAAGATTTGCGCCTTCGGAAAAACCTCCACCAAATCGGCAATGAACGGAATCGAGCCGCCAATACCGATGTTGACCGAGTCGGTTCCGAAGGATGCGCTAAGTGCCTGACTGGCCAAGCGGTGCGACCAGGTGTCCGACGGTGAAGAATGCGGTTTGCCGAGTTCAACATCGCCGAACGTCAGCTTGGCTCCCCACGGGGTGTGATCCATCAGATGCTTGCGAAGTGACTCGAGAGCCGACTCGGGCGTGTCCCCCGGTGCGATTCGCATCGATATCTTTGCGCGAACCGAAGGCAGCAGGGTGTTTGACGAGAGCGCAACGGTCTGCGCATCCAGACCAATAACGGTGATGGCTGGCTTGTTCCAAATCTTGTCTACCGTGTTGCCTGTGCCGATTTGCGAAACGCCGTCGAGCAGGCCTGAGTCGGCGCGGAGCGCATCCTCTGGGTAATTCAGGTTCGAAGCTGGTGCCGAGTGCAGACCGGCTACCGCGACATCGCCGCTGCTGTCGTGCAGTGAAGCCAACAGCTTGAGCATCGCGGTCATCGCATCAGGCACAGCCCCACCGAACATGCCCGAGTGAACTGCGTGATCGAGGGTGCGGATTTCGACAACCTGAGAGACAAGGCCGCGCAGCGACGTGGTCAGAGCTGGCACGTCGGTGCTCCAGTTGGCTGAGTCGGCGACAACGATCAGGTCTGCTGCCAAATCGGCACGGTTCTCCTCAAGGAAGTTCCTGAACGAAGGTGAACCGGCTTCCTCCTCACCTTCAATGAACAGGTTGATACCGAGGTCGATGTCTCCGTTGAGCTTGACGGCAAGTGCTTTAATCGCGGTCAGGTGGGCGATGATTCCGGCCTTGTCGTCTGCCGCCCCACGACCGTAGAGTCGCCCATCAATCAGGGTCGGCTGAAACGGAGGGGTCTGCCACTGGTCGTCATCACCCGGCGGCTGAACATCGTGGTGCGCATACAACAGCACGGTCGGGCGGCCGTTGCGAGCGGCGCGAGTCGCGACAACGGCTGGGGCGCCCTGTTTACCTTCTGGGGTGTTCGCGCGTCGAATCTCGACCGAGTCGAACAAAGCTAGGTCTTCGAGCAACTTAGCTACTGCGGAAGCGCTTAGCTCGAGGTTGTTTGCGTCGAAGGCATCCCACGCGATGCCAGGGATGCGCACCAGGCGACCCAGTTCTGCTACCGCGCTCGGGAACATCGAATCGACGATCTCGCGAACGACTGGGACGTTTGCTGGGTTGAGCGACACTGCTTCGGCTGTTGTAGTCATACGGGTAATCTTAAAGTCGTTTTGAAATTGGTCATGCGACATGCTGGCCGAGCCAACAATCGGCGATGAGGAACAGATGAGCGATTCGAACAGCGAGCAGCAGGCAGCCGGAAAGAAAGGCCGCCCTACTCCCCCGCGCAAGATTCAAGAAGCAGCGCGCCACAAGCCTCTGGTCGGCGACCGCAGCCCCGAGGCTCGCAAGGCCGCTAAAGAGAGGCTCGCCGAGGAACGCCGCAAGGCACGCGAGGGCCTAGCCGCCGGCGACGAGCGCTACCTGACCGCGCGCGATCGCGGACCGCAGCGCAAGCTCGCGCGAGACATCGTGGACTCGCGATTCACAGCTGGTGAACTGGTGATGCCGCTTCTGGTGATTGTCATCTTCGTTTCGCTGATCGACAACCAGGTTGTCGTGCTGACCATTACCGCAATCACCTACTTGCTGTTCGCGGCTATCGCATTTGATGGCTGGCGAGTGGGTCGAAAGGTCCACAAGCGTTTGGTCGCAAAGTACGGAGCCGACAAGGTCGAGCGCGGCGTTCGCTGGTATGCGGCCATGCGCTCGATTCAAATGCGCGCCCTTCGACTGCCAAAGCCACAGGTGAAACGCGGCGAGGAAGTTTAGTTCCAAGCGAAACGCCCGGTTCAATCGAGCCGGGCGTTTTTCTGTATCAGAATAGGTACGTTCCAAACAAAGGAGTTTGACGGATGTCCCAAAAGGAAACCATCCACCTGCGCGATCTGATGCCGCAGGTTCTTGCCGACATGGATGCCCTGAAGGATAGCTTCGGGTATTTCGACACCCACGAGTCGCAACAGGTTGACCGGCAGCAGGTCACAGCAGTTCTCAAGGAACTAACCGACCGTTTGGACAACAATTTTCCTTATTTTCACCCGCAATACGCGGCGCAGATGCTCAAGCCGCCGCATCCGGTGGCGATGGCCGCATACGTGGCCACCATGATGATCAACCCAAACAACCACTCAATCGATGGTGGTCGAGCGACCACCGAGATGGAGCGCGAGGTGCTTCGGCAGCTGGCAGACATGTTTGAGTATCCCGAGGAGTTCTTGGGGCACCTCACCTGGAGCGGCACCACAGCCAACCTCGAGGCGCTGTGGATCAGCCGTGAGGTGAACCCGGGCAAAGCGGTTGCGCACTCCGCAGATTCGCACTACACGCACTCGCGCATGGCTGAGGTGCTAGACATCCCTAGCATCGCGGTGGCCACCGAGGCCGACGGGCGCATGTCGCTCAGTGCCCTTGAAGAAGTTCTAAAGACAGGCAAGGTCGGTGTTGTCGTAGCAACGCTTGGAACCACAGGACTGGGTGCGGTTGACCCGCTGGCTGACATTATTCCGCTGGCTAGACAATACGGTGCTCGAGTGCACGTCGACACAGCCTACGGAGGCTTCTTCACGCTCATCAAGGACGAGCTGGAGCCGGAAGCTGCAAGACACTTCGCTGCGATCAAGGATTCGGACTCTGTGGTGGTTGACCCGCACAAGCACGGTCTGCAGCCTTACGGTTGCGGCGCTGTGCTGTTTCCAACTCACTCGATCGGCAAGTACTACAAGCACGACTCCCCCTACACCTACTTTGCGAGCAAGGAACTCCACTTCGGTGAGATTCAGCTCGAGTGCAGCCGCGCTGGCGCATCCGCCGCAGCATTGTGGGCAACACTCAAGGTGTTTCCGCTCACCCGATCCGGCTTGGGCGAAATTCTCGCGCCCGGCCGTCGCGCTGCACTGAACTGGTGGAAGCTGATTGGCGAGTCCGAGGTGCTGAGGCCATACCAGAAGCCCGAGCTGGACATCGTGACCTATCTGCCGCGAGCCAAGTCGATGAGCGAGCTCGACGACCTTTCGCACAAGTTGTTTGTGATGGCAGCCGACACGACGCGACCGCAGCAAACCCACCTGGCGACCTACGTTACGAAACGCGCCAATCTCGAGGCGCGCGGTATTGAAATCGATTGGGATGCGCCGAGCGCGAGAATCATGCGCAGCGTGCTGATGAAACCCGAGCAAGAGGTTCTGGTGCCTGAGATGCACTGGCACGTTGAGCAGTGGACCAAGCGCGCGATGGGTCTGCCAAGCGGGCTCGACAAATAACCCCTAGAGCTGCTTCGCTAGACCCAGGTTGATGCGCCTCGCCCAGAGCGGACCCTCGTAGATAAAGCCGGTGTAACCCTGCACCAAATCGGCGCCGAGTGCGAGTCGTTCGCGAACGTCAGCGGCAGTTTCGACACCGCCGACCGAAATGATCACCATTGGCTGTGGCAGATGCGCTCGAAGCAACTTGAGCACCTCGATTGAGCGCTCGCGCAGTGGCGCACCCGAAAGCCCGCCTGCACCGCAAGAATCAACCTTCGCGGCCTCGGTGCGGAGCCCAGAGCGACCGATCGTGGTGTTCGTAGCGATAACGCCCGCGAGCCCGAGCTGTTTGGCCAGCTCAGCGACGGCGATGATGTCTTCGTCGGCAAGGTCAGGCGCAATCTTGACCAGCACCGGCTTGCCCATCGACTCGTCAAGCACAGCGGCCAGAATCGGCCTTAGCGCATCCACGTTTTGAAGCGAACGAAGGCCAGGCGTGTTCGGCGAAGAAACGTTTACCGCCAAGTAGTCGGCATGTTCGGCCAGCAAACGGGCGCTCTGGCGGTAATCATCCGCCGCGTGCTCGACATCCACGACCTTCGATTTGCCGATGTTGACACCGATCACCGGCAAGTTGCCGCCGTGTCTGCGGCGGAGATTGGCGAGTCGCTTCGCAACCACCTCTGCCCCATCGTTGTTGAATCCCATTCTGTTGATCAGCGCGCGATCGAGAATCAGCCTGAACAGCCGCGGCTTCTCGTTGCCCGGTTGCGCTAACGCGGTGACAGTGCCGATCTCGACATGCGAGAAACCCAGTTCGCCGAGCGCCTTGACGGCGACCGCGTTCTTGTCAAAGCCAGCCGCCACCCCAAACGGAGCGTCAAAGTGCTGGCCCAGGGTTTGCACCGCAAGCTTTGTTGACGGAGCAACCCGTGCGAGTTTGGTGAGGCCGATAGCTCCCGCAAATCGAATGGCAAACATGCCGACGTGGTGCGCTAATTCGGCATCCATGCGGGCAAAAAAGAGTTTGAAGATCAGGCGGTAGAGCACGAGAACTAGGTTAGTCGCTAGGCGGACTGGCAGTTCGCGCACCAGTAGAGTTTGCGACCCGCAAGCAGCGCAATCGAAATCGGGGTTTCACAGACTCGGCAAGGTTGGCCCTCGCGTTTGTAAACAAAGTGACGTTTCGCCTTGCCCGGGTCTTTCTTGAGGAACTCATCACGCGTAATCATTACCCCGGTGCGCACGCCAACGGCAAGCAGCTTGACGGCATCCGCCCACAAATCGTTGACGACCTCAATTCGCAAATCGCAACCTGGGGTCATCGGGTTGATGCCTGCGCGAAACAGCAATTCGGCCCGATAAACGTTGCCGATACCGCTCACGACGGCCTGATCCATTAGCAGCAGGCCGATTGCCTTCTTCGATTTCAGGATGCGCTTCACGAAACGCTCGCGCTCCTCGCCCGAGGGGTCGGGGTGAATCGGGTCCGGGCCGAGCTTGCTCTTGGTGGCCGCAACCTGCTCACGGTCGAGCAGTTCGCACGCGGTTGGCCCGCGAAGCTCGGCCACTCGAAGTTCCGAGCCGTCCTTGGCTGGGGCCCAGAATCGAGCCCTCACCTCGCCGACGGGTTCGGGCAGTTGCTCGCCCCGATGCCAGCGCCACTTGCCGTAGATGCCAAGGTGGATGCGAAGCGTGTAGCCGTTATCGAACTCGAGAAAAAGCTGCTTGCCCACAGCCCTGGCCCGCTTGAGGATGCTGCCGTCGATCAAGGCGGCCGATGATGAAAACCTGCCCTGCGGGGAGTCGACGTTTACTGGTCGCGCCAAGAACGCGTCGGAAAATTGCTTAGCCGATCGATGAACGGTATGACCCTCGGGCATTGCCTCTGCGCCTAGTCGACGATTTCGTCAGTGTTTTCGTAAATCGCAATCTTGCCGATTCGGCGAACGTGACGTTCGTCCTGGCTAAACGGCTCGTCGATGAACAACTCGATCAAATGAAGAACCTCGTCCATGCCGTGCTGGCGCGCCCCGAGCGCAATCACGTTTGCATCGTTGTGTTCGCGGGCGAGCTTTGCGGTGGATTCGTTCCAGGCGAGAGCCGCACGCACACCCTTGACCTTGTTGGCGGCAATCTGCTCGCCGTTGCCTGAGCCACCCAGAACGATGCCTAGAGCCTGCACGCCTGCCTGCTGGTCTGCGACAACTGCAAGTGCTGCGCGAATGCAGAAAGCCGGATAGTCATCCAGCGGGTCATAACTCTTGGGGCCGTGATCGAACACCTCGTGCCCCTGCTTGGTCAACTCGCGAATCAGGAAGTGGCTTAGTTCGAGTCCAGCGTGGTCTGTGGCGATGTGGATGCGCATGTCACGATTTTAGTTGCCGGCGGAAACCAGCCCGCGACTGCGATTACTTTGTGCGTTTTGGCGCCGTGACGAATAGAAAGGTAACCAGCGCCGCCGCAGTTGCTGAAACGAAAAATATAATGCCGAGCGAGGCGACTTTCGCCTGCGCCAAGCCCGCTTCTACTTGGCTGAAGTTATCTGGGTTGGCCATGATCTGCTGCTGAGTCAGACCGAGCAAAAGCAGGGTTCCAGCCACAGAAATCACAGAGGTTGCCGAGAGATTGACCAGCAACCTAATTGCGCTGGCACGGTAGCGAACGAAGAGTCCGAGCACTGCCCAGAGCGTGAACGAGATCAACATAAACAGCTGTGCGATGGCCATCGCGTTTGAAAGCGCCAAGTTGAAGTTGAAACCACTGGTGATCACCGAAAGCAGAAGCGCCAAAATCCAGGCAATTCCCGCCACCAGCGACGCCTCGGTTAGTGGACTCGGGTTAAATCTCATGGGTTTAGGCTAGTTGAAGTTTCATTCACACATGACATAGGAGTCACCTTGCCTGGAGAAAACCTAACCAGACTCGAAGCCGCCGAGCGCGCCGCCCTAATCGATGTCGACAGCTACGACGTATCCCTCGATCTCACGAGCGACGAGCGCACGTTCAGGTACGTGACCAAGGTTCGATTCAGTGCCAACCGCGCTGGCGCATCCACTTTCATCGATGCCATCACTGACAAGGTGCACCGAGTTGTGCTCAACGGTGTCGACCTCGACCCGAGCAAGGTTGCCGACAACGTGCGTATTCAGCTCGATGGCCTGCAGACTGAGAACGAGCTTGTCGTTGAGGCTGACGGTCTTTACATGAACACTGGCGAGGGTCTGCACAGATTCGTAGACCCGGTCGACAACGAGGTCTACCTGTACACCCAGTTTGAGGTGCCAGACAGTCGACGCATGTTCGCGGTATTCGAGCAGCCAGATCTGAAGGCGACCTTCAAGTTTGAAGTAACCGCGCCCGCACACTGGAAGGTCGTCTCAAACCAGCCGACCCCGGCACCGACCGAGCACGGCAACGGCAAGGCCACCTGGAGTTTCGGCGCAACCCCGCGCATCTCTTCGTACATCACCGCGCTAGTGGCCGGGCCTTACCACGAGTACCGCAGCGAGCTCACCTCGAGCGACGGCCGAGTGATTCCGCTGGGCGTGTTCTGTCGCGGATCGCTTGCCGAGTTCATGGACCAGGCCGATGCCGACTATGTCTTCGAAAAAACCCGTGAGGGCTTCGAGTTCTTCGAGACTGCCTTCGGCGTTGCCTACCCGTTCGACAAGTACGACCAGCTGTTCGTGCCAGAGTTCAACGCTGGCGCGATGGAAAACGCCGGCTGCGTTACCTTCACCGAGACCTACGTATTCCGTTCAAAGCCGGCGGATGCGGTTCGCGAGCGTCGCGTAATCACGATTCTGCACGAGCTTGCCCACATGTGGTTCGGCGACCTGGTTACCATGCGCTGGTGGAACGACCTGTGGCTGAACGAGTCGTTTGCAGAATACGCATCCCACCTGGCTGTCGCGAATGCCACCGAGTGGAAGGGCGCTTGGGTCACCTTCTCAGCGCTCGAGAAGTCATGGGCCTACCGCCAGGACCAGCTGCCCTCGACCCACCCGATCGTCGCCGAAATCAATGACCTCGAGGATGTCCAGGTCAACTTCGACGGCATCACCTACGCGAAGGGTGCTTCGGTGCTTCAGCAGCTGGTCGCATTCGTCGGCGAGGATGCGTTCCTCAAGGGCGTGGGCAACTACTTCAAGAAGCACTCGTTCAAGAACACCGAGCTAACTGACCTGCTCGTCGAGCTCGAAGCAACCAGTGGACGCGACCTTGGAAACTGGTCAAAACTTTGGCTCGAGACCGCCGGCGTGAACACCCTGCGACCCGAGTTCGAGGTTGACGGAGAGGGCAAGTTCAGCAAGTTTGCCGTGCTGCAGACCGCAGCCGAGAGCCACCCAACCATTCGCCCACACCGCATGGGCATCGGCCTCTACGACCTGGTTGAGGGCAAGCTAACCCGCGTCGAACACATCCGCGTTGACATCGACGGATCGCGCACCGAGCTCGCTGAGCTCATGGGCAAGAAGCGACCTGCGCTGATTCTGCTCAACGACGAAGACCAGACCTACGCAAAGATTCGACTCGACGAGCAGTCGCTGGCGACCGCTCTCAAGCACCTGAGCGACATCAGCGACCCGCTGACTCGCGCCATCATCCTGGGCGCTGCCTGGGATGCGACTCGCGACGCCGAGGTCAACCCGCGCGACTTCGTTCGTCTAGTGCTCGGAAACATAGCTCACGAGACCGAGTCGACCACCATGATGACCCTGCTGCGTCAGCTGGTTACCGTTGGTCGCTTCTACGTCAAGCAGAGCGAGCGCGAGACCGTGCTTGCCGAGATCGCCGATGCCCTGCTGCAACTGGCTAAAGATGCCCAAGCGGCAAGCGACGCCCAGCTGCAGTTCGTGAAGTTCTTCACGCAGTTCGCTCGCACCGACGCTCAACTCGATGCGGCTGCAGCCCTGTTGAACGGATCACTCAAGTTGGCTGGGCTCGAGATCGATGCCGACCTCAAGTGGGAGCTACTCACCGCCCTCGTGGTCGGCGGTCGCGCCGGTGAGGCCGAGATCGCAAAGCTCGAAACCGAGGACAACACCGCCAACGGCCAGAAGGCTGCTGCGGCGGCTCGCGCCGGGCTTCCGAATGCGGCAGCCAAGGACTCGATGTTCAAGCTGTTGACCGAAACCAAGGACTACTCGAACGCGCTCGTGCAGAGCGCGTCCATGGGATTCACCCGTGTGATTGACGTCGAGCTGTTGCGCCCGTTCGCGACTCGCTACTTCGAGATGGCGATGAAGATCTGGGAGTCGCAGACCTTCAAGATCGCAGAGTACCTCTTGGTCAACCTCTACCCGATTCCGCTGGCTGACGAGAGCTTGCTGGCCATCAGCCGCGAGTGGATTGCGAAGGCAGAGATCAAGGCTGTTCCTGCGCTACACAGAATCCTGGTCGAGAACGTCGCCAACCTAGAGCGTGCGCTTAAGGTTCAGGCGATGGACCGCGGCTAAACTTCAAGCACACACGGCTTAGGAGGTCGGATGCTGTTCGACGTTTGGTCAAATCTGTTTGATTGGTGGAGCGGTTTCTGGCAGCAATGGCAGACCCTGATTCGCATCATCCTGATTCTCGGTGGAGCGGCTCTGCTTCGAGTGATTCTGCTCGCTGTAGTTAGGCGAACGGTCAGCAAAATAGTTGCCGAGGCAACCAAGGGCGTGAACCCTACCTTGCTCTCGCCGCTCGCAAATGCACGCTTGATTCAGCGCGCGCAGACTCTTGGCACTGTGCTGACTAACTTCATCACGTGGGGCTTGGTGCTCGGTGCTGCAACCGCTGTTCTGAGCGAACTCGGCGTGGCCGTTGGCGCGATCATCGCGGGTGCCGGAATCTTGGGCGCTGCTCTGGGCTTCGGTGCGCAATCGCTCGTGCGCGACCTGATCTCTGGCCTTTTTATCGTGTTCGAGGATCAGTACGGTGTTGGAGACTCTGTTGACCTTGGTCAGGCCACCGGCGTTGTCGAATCGGTTGGCCTTCGCGTCACCCAGGTGCGCGACGTCAAGGGCACCCTCTGGTACGTGCGCAACGGCGAGGTCATGCGAGTTGGCAACCAGTCACAGGGTTGGTCACGCGTCGTGCTTGACATCGCGGTGACTTACTCGACCAACATCGATAAGGCCAAGGCTGCCATTTTGGCCGCCGCCACCACGTTGCAAAAGGAATCCAAGTTGAAGGCATCCCTTCAAAGTGAGCCACAGATTTGGGGTATCGAGTCGATTTCGGGCGAGCAAATCGTGCTTCGCTTTGTGCAGCAGGTGCACCCGAGCGACAGCGATCAGATTGCTCGCGAACTTCGCGCTCTCATCAAGGCCGAACTAGACAAGGCCAAAATCAAACTCGCCGATACTCGCCTTCCGATCTATGCCGAGGCCTCCGGAAAGGCTGTTTCTTGAGTTCAAACCATGACGAATTCGAGGATGCGAACCGCGTAGAAACTGTTCGTATTCGTCGCGCACCAGCGGCCGAATTCGTCGGCGGAAACTTCTATCAGCGAGTCGGTGGACGCGAGTTCTTCAAGGCGCTGACCGACAAGTTCTATGAGGGTGTAGCCCAGGATGAAGTACTGCGGCCGATGTATCCGGAGGAAGACCTGGGTCCGGCTGCCGAGCGCCTGCAGCTTTTTCTCGAGCAGTACTGGGGCGGGCCTTCGGACTATCAGGAACTCAGGGGGCATCCGCGCCTCAAAATGCGCCACATGCCTTTCAAGATCAATCCGAAGGCGCGCGAGCACTGGCTCAGGCACATGCGCGCAGCAGTCGATTCGATGGTTAGTTCTGGAAAGTTGCCGCCAGCCGACGAAGCCGAGCTCTGGGCCTACCTCGACCGTGCCGCAACAGCGATGCTCAACACTTTCGAGGATTAGCGGCCGCTAGAAACGTGTCGCAGCCTTTGCCAGCACGTGTCCGTGCTCGCTGCTGAGCCGCACCCATCCGTCTGCGTGATAAAGACCGACTTCTTCGTTCTCGGTCAAAAACCCGAGCCCGGCAGCGGCAAACGCGGCACCCATCGGAATCTGCGACTCGAGGTCGATTCCCCTACCCCAAATCTCGCCGCGAATCTTGGCTGCGATTGGCCCACCGACAGACTCCGGAAGCGAACTGCGCACCTCGTCGATGCCAGCACGAGCGATTCGGGTGAGTTCCTTTTCGTTTATGGTTCCAGTCATCGACCAGCCCACTCGAGGTGGCGAAATGCCGGCCCAAGCCGCACGCTGGTTGTCTGGAAGCTCGAGCTTGTAAAGGCCTTTGTCGCCGGTGACCAGCAGCAGGTGGGCGATGCGATCGAGAACGGCAGCAATCGAAACAACGAGATCCACCTCGGTTTCCTCGACCAACTCGCAGGTGCGCAGGCCCAGAACGGTTGGCCCGGATTCCATCAGGCTTCCGGCGTAAATTGGCGCAACATATGCGGCCAGCACCTTGCCGAAAGCTCGAAAACGCACCAGACCCTCTTGATCGAGGCGCTTGGCGCGATTTAGGAAGCCTTGCAGATCGGCAACGGTTTCGCGATCGATGAATGTGCAGAACGAAGTCATAACGCTTCTAAGTTAACCGCTTCAGAGCAGTGAATCTGGCAAACTAGACATAATTCCTCTGGAAACCGGGCAGTAGTCGAATCAGTGTTGATTCGGCGGGGGACCCAGAAATGGATGCCTTTTTCAAATGGCAAACTCAATCGACAGAAACCGTCTCGCCCAACTCTTCGATCGTGAACGCGAGACCTTCACTCAAAACCACCCAAAGTCGCAGCAGGCATACTCGAAGGCCGAGCACCTGTTCGGTCGAGTTCCGATGACCTGGATGAACAAGAAGGCCGGCGGCTTCCCTATCTATCTCGCGAAGGCCGAAGGCAACCGAGTCTGGGACATCGACGGCAACGAGTACATCGACTTCGCCCTCGGTGACACAGGAGCAATGGCCGGCCACAGCGCACCAGAAGTGGTCGCTGCGATTACCAAGCGAGTCGCCGAAGATGGCGGCCTCACCACGATGCTGCCAACCGAGGATGCCGAAGCGGTAGCCGCGAACCTTTCCGAGCGCTTCGGTATGGCGAAGTGGAGCTTCTCGCTGACCGCTACCGATGCAAACCGCTGGGCTATTCGCCTCGTGCGCGCAATAACCGGCAAGCCAAAGATTCTGGTGAACGCATACTGCTATCACGGTTCGGTAGACGAAGCGCTCATCGTGGTTGGACCTGATGGCGAAGGCATGAGCCGCCCAGGCAACGTTGGCTCCCCCGTGGATGTGACCATGACCTCGCGAGTTGCCGAGTTCAACGACCTCGAGGGTCTAGAGCGACAGCTAAAGCGCGGAGATGTTGCAGCGGTCCTTATGGAGCCTGCGATGACCAACATCGGAATTGTGCTGCCGGAACCGGGCTATCTCGAGGGCGTTCGCGAACTGACTCGTAAATACGATGCCCTTCTGATCATCGACGAGACCCACACTTTCTCGGCCGACTGGGGCGGCATGACCCGCCGCGACCACCTCGAACCCGACGTCTTCGTCATCGGCAAGGCCATCGCCGGCGGTATTCCGATTGGCGCATACGCGCTGAGCGAGGAATTTGCCGAGCGAGTGCTCGCCCGCACCGACCTCGATCTGGTCGACATGGGCGGCGTTGGTGGCACTCTCGCCGGTAATCCCCTATCGATGGCTGCCGCTCGCGCCACTCTAGAGCAGGTGCTCACCAAAGAGAACTTCGTCAAGATGATCGACCTAGCAACCTATTTCACCGATGGTGTTCAGGCGCTGTTCGACGAGTTCGAACTGGATTGGGCGATCAACCAACTCGGATCGCGTGCGGAGTACCGGTTCGCTAAGCCGTATCCGAAGAACGGAACCGCAGCCTACGAATCGGCCGATGCCGAGCTCGAGGATTTCCTGCACCTGTACCTGGCAAACCGCGGAGTCTTGCTCACCCCGTTCCACAACATGGCGCTGATGTGCCCGACGACCACCAAGGATGACGTTGACCGACACAACGAGGTCTTCCGTGACGCCATCGCCGAACTGGTTGCTGCCTAAGCGCCGCTGGGCTTGCACTAGTCGCTGAATTGAAAACGGCCGAGATATTCTCTCGGCCGTTTTCGCCGCTTCGGGTTGTTTGATCGACTAGCCGTCGCGGGTTAGGCGGCGATAGGTCGAGCGGTGCGGCTTGGCCGCGTCTGGACCGAGTCGAGCAATCTTGTTCTCTTCGTATGCCTCGAAGTTTCCTTCGAACCAGTACCACTGATCTGGCTTGTCGTCGGTGCCCTCGTAGGCCAAGATGTGGGTTGCAACGCGGTCGAGGAACCAACGGTCGTGCGTGATGACCACGGCGCAGCCTGGGAACTCGAGGAGTGCGTTCTCGAGGCTGGTCAAGGTCTCGACATCAAGGTCGTTGGTCGGCTCGTCGAGCAGCAACAGGTTTCCGCCCTGCTTGAGGGTTAGCGCGAGGTTGAGTCGGTTGCGCTCACCACCCGAGAGCACGCCAGCAGGCTTCTGCTGGTCTGGACCCTTGAAACCGAAAGCCGCAACGTAGGCGCGTGAAGGCATTTCTTGGTTTCCGACCTGCATGAAGTCGAGGCCACCCGAGACGACCTCCCACAGGGTTTTGTTTGGGTCGATGCCGGCACGGGTTTGGTCAACGTATGAAATCTTGACGGTCTCACCAATCTTGAGCTCGCCTCCGTCGAGCGGCTCCAGGCCGGTAATGGTCTTGAATAGGGTCGACTTTCCGACACCGTTTGGACCGATGACGCCTACGATGCCGTTGCGAGGCAGGCTAAAGGTGAGCCCGCTGATTAGCGAACGACCTTCGAAACCCTTCTGCAGGTTGTTGGCCTCGAGAACGATGTTGCCCAGACGCGGACCAGCAGGAATCTGGATCTCTTCGAAGTCCAACTTTCTGGTGCGATCTGCCTCGGCGGCCATCTCTTCATACTTCGCGAGACGGGCCTTCGACTTAGTCTGGCGAGCCTTCGGTGACGAGCGAACCCACTCGAGTTCGTCGGCCAAGCGCTTGGCGAGCTTCGCATCCTTCTTGCCCTGCACTTCGAGACGCTCACGCTTCTTCTCGAGGTAGGTCGAGTAGTTGCCCTCGTAAGGGTAGGCACGACCGCGGTCGAGTTCGAGAATCCACTCGGCCACGTTGTCGAGGAAGTAACGGTCGTGGGTTACGGCAAGAACTGCACCCGGGTACTTAGCCAAGTGCTGCTCGAGCCACAGCACAGATTCGGCGTCGAGGTGGTTGGTCGGCTCGTCGAGCAGCAGCAAATCTGGCTTCTCGAGCAGCAGCTTGCAGAGCGCGACTCGGCGGCGCTCACCACCCGAGAGGTGGGTTACCGGGGTGTCACCCGGTGGGCAGCGAAGCGCATCCATGGCCTGCTCGAGCTGGTTGTCAAGATCCCACGCGTCGAGGTGGTCGATCTGCTCTTGAAGCACGCCCATTTCTTCGAGCAGAGCGTCGAAGTCGGCGTCAGGCTCGGCCATCAGCGCCGAGATTTCGTTGAAGCGGTCAAGTTTCTGCTTGGTTTCTTTCACGGCCAGCTCAACGTTGCCCAACACGGTCAGCGATTCGTCGAGCGGTGGTTCCTGCATCAGCATGCCAACGGTGAACCCTGGAGTCAGGCGCGCCTCACCGTTTGATGGGGTGTCGAGGCCAGCCATGATCTTGAGCACGGATGACTTACCGGCACCGTTGGGGCCGACGACACCAATCTTGGCGCCCGGATAGAACGCCAGAGTCACGTCGTCAAGAATCACCTTGTCGCCGTGGGCCTTGCGAGCCTTGATCATCTGGTAAATAAACTCAGCCATTGGTTTTCTTTCGCTTCGAAAAAGTCATCAACAGACCGAAACGGCATACTGCCTGGGAGTCGGTCGGATTGTTCCTGAGAAAGTATATCCGACCGACCCCGAGCAGCCACTAACTGCGGGCTACTTGCCAGCCTTGCCCGAAGCGCCAACCAATACAGGTTCCTCGACATCTGCGGGTTCTTCGATTGATTCAGACTCACGCACGAGCACAGTGCGAGTGAAGGCCGAGGTGCCCCAGGCCAGGTCGTGACCGATTGAGTCACTCTCGATTTCGACTGAGGTACCAGCGCGTTCACCGTTGTCCCAGTCGCGAACTCGAAGCTTGCCGAGCACGGTCACGCGGTCGCCCTTCGAAACCGAGGTTGATGCATTGATCGCCAGTTGGCGGAATGCGGTGACGGTGTACCAGTTGGTCTCGCCATCGATCCACTTGTTTTCTTTGCGGTCAAAGCGGCGCTGCGAGGAAGCCAGCCGAAACGAGGTGATTGGCAATCCGTCTTGGGTTACGAGGTGGCGCGGGGTGGTTGCAACCAAACCGGTCACGCTCACTTGTTCTGTCATGGGGTCTCCTTGTCGTTTGCGTTGGCCAAAGCGGCCGACAAGGAACAGGTTGGCGAAACCGACGCTGGGACGGTTTCTAGAGGGCAAATCTGTGAATAAACGCCCATGAGTTGGCGCGAACCAGTACCTGCTGAGAGAACTAGCGAGCGTACTGGGCGAACTTCGAGCGAACCTTGGCCATCTTGGGGGCAACTACCGCGTTGCAATAGCCCTGGAGCGGGTTCTTGGCGAAGAAGTCCTGGTGGTACTCCTCGCCGATCCAGAAGGTTTCGATCGGGTTGAGTTCGGTCACAATACCCTCGCCCCAAATCTCTTTGGCGCGCTCGAGCGCATCCTCGAATAGTTGACGCTGAGCTTCATCTGCATAGAACATCGCAGAGCGATACTGCGGACCAACGTCTGCTCCCTGTCGGTTCAGAGTGGTCGGGTCGTGAAGCGTGAAGAAGATGTCGAGAATCACCTCGGGCGCGATGACAGCTGGGTCGAAAATCACCTTGGCAACCTCGGCGTGACCGGTGTTTTTCTCGCAAACCTGCTCATAACTCGGATTCGCAACGTGGCCGCCCATGTAGCCCACAACGACATCCTCAACGCCCTTGAACTGCATGTATGAACTGTCGAGACACCAGAAGCAACCGCCGGCCAAAACAAATTCAGTCATGTCTCTAGCCTAGGCTGAGAACATGAATTACATCGCCGATCAGAGTCGATACCAGGACGCCAAGTTTCGCCGAACCGGAAGGTCTGGACTGCTGCTGCCAGAGGTCTCGCTCGGGTTGTGGCACAGCTTCGGTGACGTCGACGATTTCGACACTCAGCGTGCGATTCTGCGCCGCGCATTCGACCTCGGAATTACGCACTTCGATCTGGCCAACAACTACGGACCGCCCTATGGCTCAGCCGAGGCTAACTTCGGCAAGCACCTCGCGGCAGACTTCATGCCATACCGCGACGAACTGATCATCTCGAGCAAGGCCGGTTATGACATGTGGCCTGGGCCATACGGCGAGTGGGGTTCACGCAAGTACCTTTTGGCTTCGCTCGATCAAAGCTTGAAGCGCATGGGGCTCGACTACGTTGACATCTTCTACAGTCACCGCCCTGACCCAAACACTCCGCTCGAAGAGACCATGGGTGCGCTGGCTACGGCGGTTCAGTCGGGGCGAGCGCTCTACGTCGGAATCTCGAGTTACTCGGCCGCCGACACCGTCAAGGCGCATGCGATTTTGGCCGAGATGGGCATCCCGCTGCTGATTCACCAGCCGCGCTACAACATGTTTGACCGCTGGATCGAGAAAGACCTGCTGGATGAGCTTGGCCGCCTGGGCATCGGCTGCATCGCGTTCTCGCCGCTCGACCAGGGGCGCCTGACCAGCAAGTACCTGGGTGGAAGCATCCCTTCAGGCTCGCGCGCTGAACGCGCCTTCTATCTCAAGCCGGACTTCTTGACCGAGGAGTATCTCACCCACGCCAACGCACTGAACGAGATTGCTGCAGGTCGCGGCCAGAGCCTTGCTCAGATGGCAATTAGCTGGGTGCTGAGGCATCCACACATGACTAGCGCCCTGATCGGTGCATCGAGCGTCAAACAGCTTGAAGAAAGCCACGCGGCTATCTATGCCCCGAAATTCACGCAGGATGAGCTTGCAGCCATCGAAGTCCACGCGATCGATGGGTTCGGTCGAAGCTAAGTGAGCCTTGCGCCCGCGACCCCGAGGCTCTCGGGCGCGCCACTTGGCGTGACCCTAGCCGTCCTCGGCACAATCCTGTTCGGCCTGAACGCCAGCACCACGAAAATCGTCATGGCTACCGGCATCACGCCGGGTCAGATCGTCGGGTTCAGGTCTCTCTTCACGGCGCTGCTGGCGGGTGTCGCTGTCTTGCTAATCAATCCGCGCAACTTCAAGGTGCGGCGCAGCGAGGTTCTGCCGCTGCTGTTCTTCGGTGTCTTCGGTGTCGCGATGATGCAGTGGACCTACTCGATTGCGGTTCAGTTGCTGCCGGTAGGTATCGCGCTGCTGATTGAGTACACCGCAATCGTCTGGGTGCCACTGGCATCCTTCGTGCTGTTTCGCGAGCGATTTAGGCCAGTGCTTTGGGTCGGTGTAGCACTAGTGCTGGTGGGCCTCGCCGTGGTTTCGCAGGTTTGGGCTAGCGATCTGAACCCGATCGGCATCCTCGCGGCATTCGGTGCGGCCGCATTCCTGAGCATCTACTTCATCATGGGCGAGCGAACCCAGCGAACCCGAGACGCATACTCGACGCTCTTCTACACGATGCTCATTTCGGCTGTCATGTGGTCTGCAATCAACCCGTGGTGGGTGGGCACTTTCGACGACATCACCGCTGCGGTTGACCTTTCGGGCAACCTGACTGGCATCAAGGTGCCGATTTGGCTGCTGGTGGTGTGGATTGGCGTGGCGGGCTCATTCCTGCCGATGCTGTTCAGCTATCTGGCCATGAGGCTCATTCGCCCGGCGATCATGGGAATCATCGGCACCTCAGAGGTGCTGTTTGCGTTTCTGTTCGGCTGGCTTTGGCTGGGTGAGACAATTGGAATACTTCAGGCCATTGGCGGTTTGTTAGTCATAGCGGGCATCGTGATTGCCCAGAATTCGAAAGGTAAGCCAGATGGCCTCAATTGAATTGACCCAAGAGAACTTCGGTGAACACATCGTCACCGACGGCATCACCATGGTCGACTTTTGGGCAGAGTGGTGCGGGCCTTGCCGTCAGTTCGGCCCGGTCTTCGAAGAGGCATCGAATCGCCACCCTGACATCAAATTCGGCAAGGTGGATACCGAGGCCGAGAAAGAACTCGCGGGTGGTGCTGGCATCAGCTCGATTCCGACACTCATGGTGTTCCGCGAAGGCATCCTGCTTTACAACCGCCCCGGCGCCCTACCGCCAGCTGCGCTCGAAGAGCTGATTGCCGCCGTTCGAGGTCTTGACATGGATGAGATCCGCGCCGAAATTGCGGCGAATCAAACCGGCGAAGTAGATTCGTCTCAGCAGTAACTACGCTTTCGGGAGTAGCCGCGTCCTCGCCATCCGACCCAAACGACGCGGGCAGAAGGTAATGCAAAGATGCACAAGCCAACCGTTGAAACGGCCGCGCTGCGCGAGCACATTCTCACCTACGCTCGCACCCGAATGGGATACGAGACTCCCCCGCTAGACTCACCGCAAACCCTCGAGTGGTTGCGCGAAAACGCGGGGCAAACAATCACTCCTGAAGGACTTGGCGGCATGCGAGCGCTGGGCGTTTTTGCCGACGTTCTTGCGCCCTCCACGATTTCGACCGACCACCCCGGTTACCTGAGTTTTATTCCTACCGCACCAACCGAAGCCTCGACGCTGTTTGACCTAGTGGTTTCGGCCAGCTCGATCTACGGCGGATCTTGGCTCGAAGGTGCGGGCGCTGTCTACGCCGAGAATCAGGTGCTTGCCTGGCTTGCTCGCGAGGTTGGCTTGCCCGAAACCGCCGGCGGTGTCTTCGTTCAGGGTGGAACCCTCGGCAACCTGTCTGCTCTGGTGGCCGCAAGGCACAGCGCCAGAGCGGCGCGAGATGAGGCCGGCTTGCCGCAACCCGAACGCTGGAAGTTTGTTTGTTCGGCAGAGGCGCACTCGTCACTGAAGTCGGCCGCATCCGTCATGGATGTCGATGTGGTCAAGGCCGAAGTTGATGAGCAAGGCCGCCTGGTGGGTTCAGCCGTCGAGGATGCCCTTGCGCGCGCGGGCGATGGCGTATTCGCCGTGGTTGCGACCTCGGGCACCACGAACTTCGGCATCGTCGATGATTTGGATTCCGTTGGTCAGGTGGCGAAGGCGAACGACCTCTGGTTCCACATCGACGGAGCCTACGGCCTTGCCGGTATTCTGGCGCCGAGCACCCGCCAACTCTTCAAGGGTTCAGAGCGGGCCGACAGCTTCATCGTGGACCCGCACAAGTGGTTGTTTGCTCCGTTCGATGCCTGCGCACTGGTCTATCGCAACCCAGAGCTTGCCCGCGCAGCGCACACCCAGCACGGTGACTACCTCGATGTGCTGACCGAGCGAGACGAATGGAATCCTTCGGACTACGCATACAACCTGACCCGACGCGTTCGTGGCTTGCCACTTTGGTTCTCGCTGGCGACTCACGGAACCAAGGCCTATTCCAAGGCCGTTGAACAGAACATTGAGCTGGCACACCAGATCGCTGATGTGATTCGCGAACGCGAAAACCTCAAGCTGGTTCGCGAACCGCAGCTGTCTGTCGTGGTTTTCGAACGAATCGGCTGGAACCTCGAAGACTACGAGCGCTGGAGCGATAAGCTGCTCGCCGACCAAATCGCATTCGTGGTTCCGAGCTCACATCGGGGCAAGCCGAACACCCGTTTCGCGATCGTGAACCCAGAAACCACACTCGAACTTCTCATCCAAATCCTTGACAGCATGGACGATTTCGGAGGTAACCGATGAAGCTAACCGTTGCTCCTGCACTCCCCTCGCTCAGCCGCGTGAAGCCAGCGACCCGCGAGCCGCTGCGTGTCGGTCTGGTGCAGACCAAGTGGCACGCTGACCCGACAGAGCACGAGGATGCCCTGTGCGCGGGCATCAAGCTTGCTGCCGACGCGGGTGCCAAGATTGTGTTCCTGCAAGAACTCACCCTGAGCCGCTACCCCGCCGATGTTCGCCCGAGCGGAGTGCCGAACGCCACCGCCGAGGATCTTGATTCGGGCCCTACCGCATCCTTCGCCAAAAAGGCCGCGCAGGACTTCGGTGTTTTCGTTCACGCCTCGCTGTTCGAATACGAGAATCTGGCCGACGGTCGCGGCTGGAACACCGCAATCATCGTTGATCCAGCCGGTCGTATCGTCGCAAAGACCCGCAAGCTGCACATTCCGGTTACCGCCGGCTACTACGAAGACCAGTACTTCACGCCTGGGCCAGCCGACGGTGAGCCGTACCCGGTTTACGAGCTCGAAATCGATGGCACCGATGTAAACCTCGGTCTGCCAACCTGCTGGGACGAGTGGTTCCCCGAGGTGGCTCGCAACTACAGTCTTCGCGGAGCCGAGGTGCTGGCCTACCCGACCGCCATCGGCAGCGAACCAGACCACCCCGAGTTCGACACCGAGCCGCTGTGGCACAAGGTGATCGTCGCGAACGGCATCGCAAACGGAACCTTCATGGTGGTGCCGAACCGCTGGGGCAACGAGGGCAGCCTGAACTTCTACGGCAGCAGCTTCATTTCCGACCCATACGGACGCGTCCTGGCCCGCGCCGCTCGCGAGGGCGACGAGGTGCTGGTTGCCGACCTCGACCTCGACCAGCGTCGCGACTGGCTCGACCTGTTCCCGTTCCTGGCCACCCGCCGCCCTGACACCTACGAAATGCTCACCGAGCCGGTCGTAAACCGCCGAACCGAAAACGGCGATGGCGAGTTCGGCGGAATCGCCGGGGTTGCCTACTAGCCATGACTCTGTCCAACCTAGTGATGCCTGCCGAATGGCAGCCACACAGCAAGACTTGGATGGCTTGGCCAACCTCGGGGTACACTCTTGGCGAAACCGAGCAAGATCGCCACGAAGCGCGCAGCACCTGGGCGGCTGTCGCTAATGCAATCGTTCGATTCGAACCGGTTTCAATGCTGTGCCAGACCGAAGATCTAGCAATTGCTCGCACCTACCTCGACGAGCGAGTTGAACTGATCGAAGCCGCACTCGACGATGCATGGATGCGTGACATCGGCCCGACCTTTGTTCGCAATCGCGAGTCTGGCGAACTGGTTGCCGCCAACTGGATCTTCAACGGTTGGGGCGCACAGAGCTGGGCTTCATGGGCCAACGACGCCAAGGTTGCTCGCTTCATCGGCGAGCATGAGGGCACTTCTGTTGAAGACAGCTGGCTGGTCAACGAGGGTGGCGGCATTCACGTGAATGGTGCTGGAACCGTTCTGTTGACCGAAACCGTGCAGCTTGGCGAGGGCCGAAATGCCGGTTCAAGCAAGGATGCCGTTGAGCAGGAAATCCACCGCATCCTCGGCACCGAGCGCGCAATTTGGATCAAGCGCGGTCTAACCCGCGATTACGACGAGTTCGGCACCCGCGGCCACATCGACATCGTGGCCTGCTTCGCCGACGAGAACACGATCCTGTATCACGAACAGCAGAACCCCGAGCACCCGGACTTCGAGGTCAGCCGTGAAGTTCGCGAAACCCTCGAGGCGGCGGGTGATTTCAAACTCGTGGCTGTTCCAGCGCCGAAAATTCTTCGCGATGACCCAAGCGACCCCGAGAGCTGGGTCGATTACTCATACATCAACCACTACATCTGCAATGGTGCGGTGATCCTGTGCGCGTTCGCCGACGAGAACGATGAGGTCGCCAGGGGCATCCTCGAACAGGTTTACCCAGGTCGCGAAATTGTTCTGGTGGATGCGCGCCCGCTGTTTGCTCGCGGCGGCGGAATTCACTGCATAACGCAACAGCAGCCGCTCTAGTTTCGACTAAGCACGGTGACGAGCCACCGCGGCTCTGACCGGGTGATTGACGGGTCTGAGCTCATACCAAATAGCCAACAAAATCGCGGGTAGAAGCAAATCCGTCACAAAAAAGATCGGGTAGTCCAAGAGATAACCTGTGTACCACTTGCCCTCGACAATCGCGAGCGAAACGTGGTTGACAATCAGCAGAACTGGCCAAAGCAGCGCAACTACTGGCAGCAACGAGACAATCCTCATGTGCCCCATCGCGAAGAAACCGAAAATCACGGCAGGAGCATTAGCAAGAAGAACCCAACCGATAACGAGTCCGGTCAAGAGCGCAGCTCTAGCCGGGTTGTCGTGGGCAAGCGGGTTAAGCAAGAAGAATGAAGGATAGGTAGCAACAACCAGCCAGAACGTTCCAGTGAAGAAAATTCCGGCTGTCACAAGCAAGGCTCGAATCGTAGAAGTGCGAATTTGTGCGACACTTTGGTTCATTCTTGGTCCCTCATTACTAGTAGTCACAGACAACAATCCACCTAGATCCGGCAAGGTTATGCCAGGCATAAACGCCGCTCCCCGACTGACCCGGAACGGTGCAGGGTCCGCCGATGTTCGGTTCAAAGTTTTGCAACGGATTCACGTAGATCACGCCGTCTGTCGCACCGATTTGAATCGCATAGCCCAGCTGGAAGATTCGACCATTTGTAGGTCGAACGTTGGTTAACGTTCCGTTTCCGTCTAGGTAGAGCGGTTGACCTGCAGTGAACCCGACAGTATTCAGTTCATTGATCAACCCATAAGTCGTCACGTAGCCCGCAGCACCCGGCGCTATGTCTTGGGTCAGCACTCCGATAACGCTGGATGCCTGAGCCGGGGATGCGTTATCCGCATACTCAACCTTCATGAGCCGACCTTGTGCACCAATCACCCGAACAACACGTCCGTTTAGAAGCGTGCCTGACGTACTATTGATGACTCGCTGGACAGACTCTTGGCCAATCTGCAGCGTGACCCCACCGTCAATACCCTGCAGATTCAGAGTGCCGACTTCTGCGTTCCAAACCAGTCTGCCGGGTGCGTTCGAAGCGGCCGTCTCGGGGTCGAACTGCAGATAGTCAAGCGAACCCAAACGACTGAAAGCATCGAGATCGATGCTGATTGTTTGCGTGCTGGCGTCGTAAATCAGCGGAGACAGTGCCGACACAACCCCTGTCGGACCCATTGGGCCTGTGGCTCCCGTTGCGCCTGGAATACCTTGTGCGCCTTGAGCGCCAGTAGCGCCAGGCAGGCCGTCTTGGCCATTTTGACCAGCTGGACCCTGCGGGCCAGGAGAACCTTGGGGGCCTGTTGGGCCTTCCGGTCCAGATGGGCCTTGAGCGCCAGTTGCGCCGTCAACGCCCGGTAACCCAACTGGGCCTCGAATGCCTTGTTCGCCAGGTGGCCCCATTGGGCCCATCGGACCAACTGGACCCATCGGACCAACTGGGCCGCGAGCACCTGGTTTACCGTCTGCGCCGTCCGCGCCATCTACTCCGTCTGCGCCAGGTGATCCCGCGACAACCTTTGTCGAGGCGGATTCCGAGAGAAGTACGTAGCCTTGGATCGAGGTCGCCGAAATACCAGCGATGGCACCAAGCACGAGGAACACAGAAAGAGCAAAACCGAAGCCCTTGGTGGCCTTTTCAGGAATTCTCCCCACGGTGCCTCCCCTCGTTGTTGCCTGAGGTTGAGTCTATGCCCCACCGCGTGCAATCGAGGTGTTGAAGCTATTCGGCGAGAACCTCTGCCACCGAAACCAGTGGCATCCCGAAGGCCTGTGCCACACCCGGATAGGTGACCTTGCCGGCGTGCACGTTGAGGCCCTTTGCAAGTGACTCGTCGGAGGCGAGTGCTGCCTTCCAACCCTTGTCGGCGAGTGCGATTACGTAAGGCAGGGTTGCGTTGGTCAAAGCGCGAGTCGAGGTCGCTGGAACCGCGCCTGGCATGTTGGCAACGCAGTAGTAGATGCTGTTGTGCACGTTGAAGGTCGGGTTGTCGTGCGTGGTTGGCTTCGAGTGCTCGAAGCAGCCGCCTTGGTCGATTGCGATGTCAACGAGCACCGAGCCAGGCTTCATGTTGCGAACCATCGCATCGGTCACAAGCTTCGGAGCCTTCTCGCCAGGGATGAGTACCGAGCCGATTACGAGGTCGGCATCCTTCAGCTGTTCTGCAATCTCGTAACCGGTCGAAACGCGAGTTTTCACGACTCCGCCGAATCGGGCATCGAGTTCGCGAAGCTTTGGCAGCGAAATGTCAATCACAGTGACGTCGGCCTGCATGCCCAGAGCCATGGTCGCAGCGTGCTCGCCGGCAACGCCACCACCGATAACGACAACCTTGGCCTTTGGCGCGCCTGGAACGCCGCCCATCAAAACGCCAGCACCACCCTGAGACTTCATCAGCTGGAATGCGCCGATTTGGGCACTCAGGCGACCGGCGACCTCGCTCATTGGCTGAAGCAGCGGCAGTGCGCGGTTAGGCAGCTGAACGGTTTCGTAGGCAATCGCTGTGGTACCCGAGTTGATGATTGCGTCGGTGCACTCGCGCGATGCGGCTAGGTGCAGGTAGGTGAAGAGCACCTGTCCCTCGCGCATGCGGTGGTACTCGGCGGCGATTGGCTCCTTAACCTTGAGTACGAGATCGGCCGATGCCCATACCTCGTCGGCAGTTGCCAGAAGCTCGGCACCTTCTGCCTTGTATGCCTCATCGCTGAAGCCAGATCCGAGGCCGGCGCCCGACTCGATGAATACCGAGTGTCCGCGGCGGACGAGTTCGTGAACGCCAGCTGGGGTGATGGCGACGCGGTTCTCGTTGTTCTTGATTTCGGTTGGGATGCCTACTCGCATGAGCTCTCCTTTGTTCTGTGCGATTGCTCGCCCACCCGTTCGATTTGTTCGGCGGGCACTTGCATGATTTTTGCAGATTCAGAGTGCATTTCTTGTGTAGGGCGAATAAAATTCTGTGAAGACGCACAACTTGAAAGATTTATTCAGAATCGAGTCCAAAAATGACCGTCTCACCGAAGAATATTCAGCCTCTGGATGACGTCGATCGCATCCTCGTTCGTGAGCTTCAAGAGAACGCACGAATCACCAACGCCGAACTTGCCGAAATTGCGGGCATCGCCGCCTCAACCTGCGTGACCCGAGTGCGCAATCTGGTGCAGAACGGAGTGATCACCGGTTTCTTCGCCGAGGTCTCACCAAAGGCCCTGGGACTCGAGCTCGAGGTGCTGATTTCGGTAACCCTGCGCGCCGGCGCTCGAGCCAACCTGTCGAGCTTCATGACTGAAATGCGCGCCCTTCCCGAGGTCGTGCAGGTCTTCTTCTTGGGTGGTTCCGAGGACTTCATCGTTCACCTAGCGGTTCGTGACAGTGATCACGTTCGCGACTTCGTGCTAGAGAACCTGTCGAACAATCCGGTCGTCGCATCCACTCGAACCAACATGGTCTTCGAGCACTTCCACAAGGGCCCTCAGGCCGACTAAACCGCACGCACTAGGCTTAACCCGTGTCTAAAGTTCTAGCTTCTCTTCCAGTTGGCGAAAAAGTCGGTATCGCATTTTCAGGAGGCCTCGACACCTCGGTGGCCGTTGCCTGGATGCGAGAGAAGGGTGCAATCCCTTTCGCTTACACCGCTGACCTCGGTCAATACGACGAAGACAACATCGAGTCGATTCCCGAGCGCGCGCTTCAGTACGGCGCAGAAGCGGGTCGCCTGGTTGACTGCCGTCAATCGCTAGCCGAAGAGGGCTTGGCTGCAATCGCCTGTGGTGCATTCCACATTCGCACCGGTGGCAAGGCATACTTCAACACCACTCCCCTTGGCCGTGTAGTCACTGGAACCCTACTGGTGCGCGCCATGCAGCAAGACGGAGTTGAGATCTGGGGTGACGGCAGCACCTACAAGGGCAACGACATCGAGCGCTTCTATCGCTATGGCCTGCTGGCTAACCCGAACCTGCGCATTTACAAGCCATGGTTGGATGCCGACTTCGTGAACGAGCTCGGCGGACGCCAAGAGATGTCAGAGTGGCTGCTGGCTCGCGATCTTCCGTATCGCGCATCCGTCGAAAAGGCATACTCGACCGACGCCAACATGCTGGGCGCAACCCACGAGGCCAAAACCCTCGAGTTCTTGAACGAGTCATACGAAATCGTTCAGCCAATCATGGGTGTCCGCTTCTGGGATCCAAACGTCGCGATTGAATCCGAGGACGTCACGATTACCTTCCGTCAGGGTCGCCCGGTTGACATCAACGGTCAAGACTTCAGCACGGATGCCGTTGGGCTAATCCTCAAGGCCAACGAGATCGGTGGCCGCCACGGACTCGGCATGAGCGACCAGATCGAGAACCGCATCATCGAGGCCAAGAGCCGCGGAATCTATGAGGCACCTGGCATGGCACTGCTGTTCATCGCCTACGAGCGCCTGATTTCGGCAATTCACAACGAAGACACCATCGCCGCATATCACAACGAAGGTCGCCGCATGGGTCGCCTACTGTATGAGGGCCGCTGGCTAGACCCGCAGACCTTGATGCTGCGCGAATCACTGACCAAGTGGGTGGCATCCGCCGTAAATGGTTCGGTTACCCTGCGACTGCGTCGCGGTGACGACTACACAATCGTTGACACTCGCGGTGAGGGCTTCAGCTACCACCCTGAGAAGCTTTCGATGGAACGAACCGAGGATGCCGCATTCGGCCCGGCTGACCGCATCGGCCAGCTCACCATGCGCAACCTCGACATCATGGACACCCGCCAGAAGCTTGACCTCTATCGCAAGCAGGGTCAGATCTCGGGCGGACAGTTCGAGCTCACCTAAACGCAGCCAACCGCCTTTCATTTGCTTCCAAACGAACTGCGTCGATAGGCGTAGAGTGAAGTTGAAGAATGCGTTTCGCTTACTTCAAGGGCAGAGATGGAGCAAGCATGAAACTCAACGGCAAGGTAGTAGTAATCACCGGCGCTGGCAACGGCATGGGGCGTGAGATGACGCTCGAGTCGCTGCGCCGAGGCGCATCCGTGTTCGGGGTCGATTTGAAGCCCGAGGCACTAGCCGAAACCGCAAAGCTCGCTGGTGCCGATGCCAAGTTTGCCTCGCTTGCCATGGACATCACCGATCGAACCCAGTGCGCCGGGCTTCCTGCGCTGGTCGAGAAGCAACTCGGTGCCGCCGATGTGCTGGTAAACAACGCCGGCATTATCCAGCCATTCGTGTTTGTTGAACAGCTCGATTTTGAGCACATCGACCGCGTGATGAACGTGAACTTCAATGGTCCACTGAATCTGATCAAGGCGTTCATTCCTCAACTGAAGAAGCGCCCAGAAGCGCAAATCGTGAATGTTTCGTCGATGGGTGGCTATGGTCCGGTTCCGGGCCAAAGCGTCTATGGCGCATCCAAGGCGGCGCTGAAGCTGCTAACCGAAGCCCTGCGCGCCGAGCTGACCGAGACTTCAATTTCGGTTACCGCGATCTTCCCAGGTGCGATTGGCACAAACATCGCCGGAAACTCAGGCATCAAGATGGACATGCCGGCAGGTACCGATGCACCGAAGATCAAAATGACTTCGGCAATTGACGCCGGACGCATCATGATCGACGGAATCGAAGCCGGAAAGGCCCGCGTCTTCGTCGGGCAGGATGCCGCAATCATGGACAAACTGGTTCGCTTCATGCCGGTCAAATCCGGGCAGATTATCTACAACCAGATGAAGTCGATTCTGCCGAAATAGCTTTCACCGCAACTAGCCCACCCCTAGGCTGGCGACATGAGCAACGACACTCCCGAACAAGTTCGCGCAGAGCTGGATGCGGTTCGCGCCGAACTCGCGCAACTCGAACTTTCGCGATTCACCACCGAGGATGCGTGGCAGCTGGGCACCTGGCTGCGCGACGCCGCGGTTGCTCGCGGCTACGAGATCGTGATTGACATTCGCCAGGGCGATGCTCCCCTGTTTTCGGTGATGCTGCCCGGTGCAACCGAGGCGAACTTTGACTGGGCTCGTCGCAAGCGCAATCTGGTCTCGCTGATTGGTCAATCCTCGTGGGAACTCTCACTCGAGAAGAAGCTCGGCACTGACTTCACCACTCTGATGGGTCTGCCCGAGCGTGAATTCACCCCACACGGTGGATGCGTTCCGGTTCGCGTAACCGGCGTCGTTGGAATGGTTGCAACGGTGACCATCTCTGGCCTGCCGCAGCGACAAGATCACGAGTTCGCTGTTGAGGGGCTAAAGGCTCTCAAAGCTTCGCAATAGTTTTACCAAGCATCACCGGAACGCGGTTGGCAAACTACCTGCAGCGGGCCTGCGGTCGATTCGACTGGCCGAGTCAAGAACATCAATGAACCGTCGTCATCCGCCGACCGTTGGGAATCCCAAGTAAACGCATCCTTGGCGACGTAACTCTTGCCCGTGAAACGCGTCCAGCCTGTTCTTGCATAGAACTCATGCTCGTTAGTCGACAGCATCGATAGTTCGAAGTGGGCAGTTGCTAGCTGATTGACCGCCGGGATTAGTCGAAGGCCAATCCCCCGACCCTGGTAATCGGGATCAACCGCGATGGCCTCGGCGTATCCCACTTCGGCCAACTGGCCATCAACCAACATCGATCGCCCAACGAGAGCTGCGTGAGCCACGAGCCGGCCGCCTTGAAATCCGAGGATGCGCCAACCCCCGCAAGAGTTTTGCCAATCGGCATCGCTGAAATCACCCTCGAAAGCCGCATCGAGCAGCATTCGAATCTGAGCGTGGTGCGTTCGGGATTCGAAGTCACTAAGACTTAGAAACTGGATTTCAGGCCCGCTGGGCATGGATCTACGCGGATTTGTCGGCCGAAGACTTCGCCTTGACCTTGCGCTCTGCAGCCTTGCTCTCAGAACCTGGCTTGCCGGTTGCATACGCAAACAGGGCCAAACCAGCAACCAGTGCGCCGGCACCCACGCCGTAGGCAACGACTTCATCCGCGCGATTCGCATCCACGAATACGCCCACAAAAACTACCGCGATGATTGCGACGACAACGCCGATCAGCTTCGACTTGAGGTCGTCAAGGTTCTTTACCTGAAGCCAGTCAGGAACCTCAATCAGGTCATCCACGAATAGCTCGTAAAGGCCGTAGCCAATCACAAGCAGCACGGTTCCGAGCAGGATGGCATCGACAGCGGTAAGCACATCGACGATGGTGAGTTTGAGGTAGGAACCCTTGGCAATTGCGTTGTATACGACAGAGATGATTTCGATTGATCCCTGAGCCATCAACAGCAGGGCACCAATCATGGATGCGACTGCCGGAACAACCACTGCATATCGGGTGAGGCCCAAGATTTTTCTCATAACCGCACTCTAGTCAGTCCTGGTCGGTTTCAGTTGAAATCCTCGAGGCAAGAACCTTATCGATTCGATTTCCATCCATATCGACTACTTCAAGTCGCCAACCCTCGACAACAACACTCTCGCCGGCAACAGGGATCTTTCCCATCAGCAAAAGAATCAAGCCACTGATGGTGTGATAGTTCTCGCGCTTGCGCTGCGGAAGCTCTGATAGTTGCAGACAATCCATGAGTTCGTGAATCGAGGTATCTCCCTCGAGCAGCCATGAGCCATCCTCACGCTGTACCGGGCCGGTCACCTCTTCATCGTGCGCAGCGATCTGGCCGGTCAGGCTGTCAAACAGATCTTGGATGGTAACCAGACCCTCAAAGCTGCCATATTCATCGACCACAAACGCCATGTGGGAACGCGACTCTTTGAGGCTGTTCAGAAGGTCCATGCCGGTGAGCGTCTCGGGCACGAAGAGCGGTTCTTCAAGCCCCTCCTTTAGGTCGAGCTCTTCACCTCTGGCCAGAGCCGACAGGGCTTTTCGAGCATTCAAGATTCCAAGAATCGAATCGAGATCGCCGTCGCAAATTGGAATCCTGGCCCTGGCTGAATTACTGAGCCGATCGATGTTGAGCTCGATCGGATCATTCACATCGAGGAAGAAAATGTCGTTGCGTGGAACCATGAATGAACCGAGTTTGCGGTCATCCAAGCGAAAAACGTTGCGCACCAGTTCTCGCTCCTGAACCTCAATCAGGCCCGAGGTCGATCCCTCGTCGAGCATGGCCTCAATTTCGGCTTCGGTAATCGAGTTATCGTTGCGCCTCGAGATGCCGAGGATCCGCAGTATCAGGTTCGTGGTCAAGGTCAGAACCATGACAAATGGGCGGGTTGCTAGGGCAAGAGCATTCATCGGACGCGACATCACCGCGGCAATCGACTCAGGCGCTTGCTGGCCGATTCGCTTGGGCACCAGTTCGCCAACGACTATCGAGACATAGGTCACCAACACGACGACGACGACTGTCGCGATGATGTGAGACGGGCCTTCATCCAGACCGAATGTCTGGATCCAGAGCGAAAGAGGTTGAGCGAAAATCGCTTCACCCACGATTCCGCTGAGCAGACCAATTGATGTGATACCAATCTGAATGGTCGACAGGAACCTAGTGGGGTCTTCGCTAATTTTCAGGGCAATTTCAGCAGATTTCTTGCCCTTAGCCGCCAACGCTTGAAGCTTGGCTCGTTTAGAGGTCAGAAGTGCGACCTCTGACATCGCCAGAAGTCCGTTGATCAAAATCAACAGGAAAAGTAAGAAGCCTTCCACGTAAGTGTGAAATTCACCCCATCTGAAGTGCGCCCTGGCGGGCTTGATCGGAATTCGTTGCAGATTCAAACAAGAAAACCCACTTGGCATTCCCTCTGCAACGACTAAACAAGGCTAACAAACGAGAGCGCCCTCGGCAGGAATCGAACCTGCGACCAAGAGATTAGAAGGCTCCTGCTCTATCCACTGAGCTACGAAGGCTGGGCAGTCAAGTTTAACCCAGCAGCGCCTTGAAGTGTGACTCGATGGCCCCAATGAACGCATCCGGCTGCTCTTCATGAGGCAGGTGACCCGCCTGCGGAATCACAACGAGTGTGCTGTTCGGAATCAGGTCATCGAGCCGCACGGTGTCGGCGGTCGGCACAATCGTGTCGTTTGAGCCAGTGATCAGCAGTGTCGGCTGGTTCAAACCGCCGATGTTTTCTTTCAGGTCGTTGTCACGCGGTGCGCTAACGAAGTTCCAGAAGGCTTGTTCCCAACCCTTGACCTTCAGCGGCGCACGGTAGCCGTCAAACACCGCATCGGTCAGTTTGGATTGGTCGAAGAAGCTTTCTCGAATCACGTCGTTGCCAGAGCTTGCGATTGAGCTCACGAGAATTGGGCCCAGACGCTGGATTTGCGGAACCGAGTAGAGCCACGCCAGCCAACCGGGCCCGCCACCAGTAGTCAAAATCGCTGGGTCAACCAGCACCAGGCCCTGAACTTTGGCAGGGTTGAGCCGCGCGTACTCGGCCGCCAACTGCCCACCCGCCGAATGGCCCACGAGAATCACATCACGACCGGATGCGAACTTGGCGAGCAGCGCATCCAGCAACTCAAAGTTGCCGTTGAATCCGTAAGGGTTTTCGCCGCTCCACTGCGTCGGGCGTTCGGTAAAGCCGAATGCCGGGCGGTCATAGGCAAGCACTTCGCCATACTTGGCCAGCGGATCGATTACCTCACGCCACGAGAATGCGCTAGCGCCGAAGCCGTGCATGAGCACGATGAGCGGTGGGTTCTTGTCAGCACCCGTATATGCGCGGGTTTCGATGTGCACATCGAGGCCGCTAAGTTTCGCGAATTGCGCATCCTGCCCGGCTGCTTCGCGATAGGTCAGAGTGCCCGAGTTGGGTTGCGGCAGAAGAAACGGCACGATCAAGAACGAAAGGATGCCCGCGAGCAAGGCCCTGGTCATGAACCGCCGAAACTTCTTCATAGGCTCACTATAGGTTTCTCGCGTAATCAAATCGCAACCCCGCTCGGCTTGTCGTGGTAATCGAAGCCCTACTTATCTGGCAGACTTGCTGCAAGCCCTCACGTAATACGCCTGAAACATGGCCTCTGGTTGGCTTATCTAACACGCTTCATCAACTGACTCCCGAAAGGTACTTAATTGTTCAAGTCATTGCGTAAAGCTGCAGTCGCAGCAGTTGCAGCAGCGGCTCTGGTTCTCACCGGATGCGCCCCTGCAGCAGAACCAACCCCAGAAGCCAAGTCATTTGGCGACCTAAACGTCCAGCTCTCATGGATCAAGAACTCAGAGTTTGCTGGTGAGTTTTTTGCAGTCGAAAAGGGTTACTACACCGAGGCTGGCTTCAGCTCGGTAAACCTGATTGCTGGTCCAGCAGCCACCGAGGCTGAGGTTCTGAACGGAAACGTTCTGGTCGGTATCGCCAACCCGATTTCGGTCGCTCCGGTAATCCTGAACGAGGGTGCACCGCTGAAGATCATCGGCACCACCTACCAGAAGAACCCATTCACCATCCTTTCGCTCAAGGACGGCGCCAACATTCAGACCGCACAGGACCTGATCGGCAAGAAGATCGGTGTTCAGGCTGGCCCGAACGAGACCCTGTTTGACGCGCTGCTGAAGGCTAACGGAATCGACGCTTCGAAGGTCACCAAGGTTCCAGTTCAGTACGACCCAGCCCCACTTGTAAACGGTGAGGTCGACGGATTCCTGGCTTACGTAACCAACGAGTCGTTCACCGTTGCTCAGCAGGGTTACGAGGTAACCAACCTGCTGTTCGCTGACAATGGCCTGCCATTCGTTACCGAGAGCTTCGTTGTTACTCAGGACTCGATCGACAACAACCGTGAGGCACTCAAGGCATTCCTCTACGCAACCATCAAGGGTTGGAAGGACGCCATCGCTGACCCAGCCGAGGGTGCACGCCTTGCAATCGAGGTTTACGGCAAGGACCTAGGCCTGAACAAGGACAAGGAAGAGTACCAGTCAAAGACCCAGAACGACATTCTGGTTCAGACCGACGAGACTCGTGCCAACGGCCTGTTCACCATTAGCGACGCGATGATCAAGCTCAACCTAGAGACCCTAAAGGCTGCAGGTTACGAGATCACCGCAGAGCAGCTGTTCGACATGAGCCTCCTAGCTGAGGTTTACGCAGAACACCCTGAGCTTCTGGAGTAATCTAGGCTCATGAATTTGAACGATGCCGCTGCCCTCTCACCCGAGTTGGGCAGCGGCATCACCATTTCTGGGCTAACCAAGAAGTTCAAGATCGGTCGCGAAACGCTGACCGCACTTGACAACGCAAACCTGCACAGTGACCGTGGCTCTTTCCTTTCGCTACTCGGCCCTTCGGGTTGCGGAAAGTCCACGATTTTGCGCATCCTCGCTGGTCTTGAAACCGCGACCGAAGGATACGTAACAGTTGACGGAAAGTCGCCGGCCGAACTTCGCAAGAACCACGAGCTGGGAATCGCCTTCCAGGACTCGGCTCTCATGCCTTGGCGTTCGGTTATCGACAACATTCGACTTCCGCTCGAACTTTCGGGCGAGAAAGCCGATGCCAAACAGGTCGACGACTTGATCAAACTCGTTGGTTTGCAGGGCTTTGAGAATGCAAAACCTGCTCAGCTCTCGGGCGGTATGCGCCAGCGCGTATCCATCGCTCGTGCGCTTGTGGTGCAGCCTTCGGTGCTATTGCTGGATGAGCCTTTCGGTGCACTCGACGACATGACCCGTCAGCGACTGAATCTCGAGTTGCTTCGAATTTGGACCGAAAAGCCGGCAACCACTCTGATGGTTACCCACGGAATCAGCGAAGCCATCTTCCTGTCTGACCAGGTGGCAGTGATGAGCGCTCGCCCAGGTCGAATCAAAGAGGTCATCGACATTGACCTTCCGCGCCCTCGCACTATCGAGATGATGCGCACCCCGGAGTTTCACGCACTGCACGACCGCGCTTCTGAGTTGCTATTCGGCGCTCATGGAGAAAACGTCATCGATGAACAGTAGGAAGTGGATCTCGGGTTCTATCGGAACCTTGGGCATCATCGCGATTTGGTGGCTCGTTGCGGCAACAATGTTTCGCAACACTCCTAACGGCAGCGTCGAATCGGTCGGTGCGATTCCGACTCCGCCAGAGGTTCTGGCCCAGTTTGCCGAAGACGGTTTCGGGTTTTTCTGGAAGAACGCATCCGTCACGTTAGTCGAAGCCGGTCTCGGATTCTTGTGGGGCAACCTTGCTGCTCTGGCCCTGGCCGCCGTTGCACTGATTGTTCCGAAACTTGAAAACCTTGCCACCCAAATCGCGGTCATCACCTACTGCATCCCAATCGTCGCGATCGGGCCGATTATCCGCCTCGTTGTGGGTGCACCTGGCCCGGGCGAGCCAGCAGGCGCTGCAATATCGCTTGCCGCACTGAGCGTTTTCTTCACGACCATGATTGGTGCGATGACTGGCGTGAAGTCTGCCGATAAGGCGGCGCTCGACGTCGTTACCGTGTTCGGCGGTAACGCTTGGCACCGACTTGTAAAAGTGCAGCTGCTCTCAGCTCTGCCGTCGATTCTTGCTGCCCTTCGGATCGCGGCACCAGCAGCCTTCCTCGGAGCGATCCTGGGCGAGTATGTCGGTGGCCCTGATGTTGGCTTTGGGCCGGCGATGGTCAACGCTCAGCAGTCTCTTGAAGTCGCGCGTGTCTGGGCTCTGGCTCTGGTATCAGGCGCGATTGCCGGTGGCGCGTACGCCTTGGTTGGGTTGCTCGCCAGAGTAATCACTCCTTGGTCGAAGGGCGCGGTGGGGGCCTGATGAACCTTCGCAAGCGCAGCCTGCAAGTTCTGTTGAACACCCTTCTTTCTTTGGTCGTGGTGACGATTCTGTGGTTCATCGCACTCTGGGCATTCAACATCAAACCGTTCATCGGCAAGAACCCGTTCGACGTTTACAAGTTCTTGTTTGAGGTGCCCGCAGCAGGCGAAAACCGCCAACTGGTGTTTGCTGCGCTGGGCCAGACCATGATTGACGCATCCATTGGATTTGTGGTGGGCATGTTCGTCGCAACACTGGTTTCGGTGCTATTCACGCTCTCGAAGGGCATCGAGCAGGCCCTGATGCCGCTGGCCATGCTGTTGCGTTCGGTTCCACTGATTGCGATGGCCCCGATCATCATTCTGATCTTTGGTCGCGAGCAGCTTTCGGTTGCCGTCATGGGCGCGATTGTCGTGCTGTTCCCAGCGCTCGTTAACATCGTGTTTGGCCTGCGCAGTGCTCCCCCAGCGATGTACGACCTGGTCTCGGTTTACGGAGGCAGCAAATTGGATGCGCTTCGCACCGTGGCCTTCCCCTCGTCGCTGCCGTCATTTTTCGCCGCGCTCAAGATCTCGGTGCCTGGCGCAATCACAGGAGCGCTGCTGGTTGAGTGGTTGGCGACCGGTCAGGGCGTCGGTTACGCCATCGTCTCGGCGATCGGTCGAGCTAGGCCAGCAGAGGTCTGGACGCACGTAGCGCTAATCACGATCGTGTCGATCATCCTCTACAACATCGTTGCGCTGCTAGAAGAGTCGGTACTGGCCAAGTTCGGGCACACCGCGGCGAAGTAGCAGAATGGATGCATGAACCGCATCCAGCTGAACCACACTGACCTCAGTGTTAGCCGACTCTGCCTCGGCGGAAACGTATTCGGCTGGAGTGCCGACGAGGCCCAGAGCCACGCGGTCTTGAGCGAATACGTCGAACTCGGCGGCAATTTCATCGACACTGCCGACATGTACAGCGAGTGGGGCGAGGGTCACATCGGTGGCGAGTCTGAGACGGTAATCGGCACTTGGATGAAGGCCAAGAAAAATCGCGAGGATGTAGTGATTGCGACCAAGGTCGCGAAACTTTCGACCCGGCCGGGGCTAAGCCGCAAAAACATCATCGCTGCCTGCGATGACTCGCTGCGTCGACTGCAAACCGACCACATCGACCTTTACTACGCCCACGAAGATGACCAGACCGTCGACCTGCTCGAGACCATGGGTGCGTTCGATGAACTTCGCCAAGCGGGCAAGATTCGATACGCAGCGGCATCCAACTACTCGGGCGCGCGACTGCTCGAGGCGGCCGAGGTCAGCAGGGCAAACTCGCTCATCTCCTATGTGGCGGTACAGAACCACTACAACCTGCTCGAGCGCGACGAATACGAGCAGGATGCGGTGCCCGCTATGCAGCAGCTCGGACTCTCGGGACTTCCTTACTTCGGTCTCGCGAGAGGTTTTCTAAGTGGCAAGTACCGCCCCGGCGTTGAAGTCCAATCGGTTCGACTTGGCGGAGTGTCTCACTACCTGAACTCGGCCGGCTGGTCAGTTCTCGAGCGTCTGGACAAGGTTGCAGCCCACCACTCAACAAACGGCAAGGTGGTGCATATCTCAGCAATCGCTCTCGCTTGGGTTCGACAGCAAACCACCATCGCCGCGCCGATTGCCAGTGCCCGAACTGTTGAACAGTTACGCGAGTTTGCGGTGGAGATCGAGCTTAGTCAAGAAGAACTCAACTACCTGGCTGGCTAGCGGTCTAGTTTCGGTAAGTCTGAGGGTTGGCTGTGAACTGACCCTGGGGCGGGCTTCTGGAATAAGCAAAACTCGAAAACGGTTAGCCTAAGTAAGACTAGAAAAGAGTTCTCGATGCACCGTCTTGCCAAACTTTCTTTGAACAACCGCTCGGTTGTCGCGCTGGCCACCGCTATCGTCGCAATCTTCGGCTTTGTTTCGCTCGGATCACTCAAGCAGGAGCTCATTCCTAGCTTTCAGACTCCGCAGGCAGCGATCGTCACCACATACATTGGCGCAAGCCCTGAGGTAATCGACAAGCAGGTCAGCCAGGTAATCGAGAATGCCCTGCGCGAGCAGGACGGACTGGTCAGCTCAACCACCACCTCGCAGGCCAACATCTCGGTGGTTCGTGTCGAGTTTGAGTACGGTACCGCCACCTCAAAGGTCACTGAAAACATTGCAGCGGCCCTGGCCAGCGTAGAGACAATTTTGCCGAGTGAGGCATCCCCTCAGATTCTGAGCGGTTCATTCGACGATGTTCCGATTATCGCCCTTGGAGTCAGTGCGAATAATGGCGACAACGAGGCCCTAGGTCCGCTGCTCGAAGATGTCGCCGTTCCGCTTCTTTCCGGCATTAGCGGTGTTCGCGAAGTCACGCTCTCGGGAGTTACCGAGAAGCGCATCAACCTGACGCTGAAGCAGGATGTGCTGCGCGCCAACGGCCTTTCACAGCAGTCGATTGTTACTGCGTTGCAGGCCAACGGCTTTGTGGTTCCTGCCGGCACAATCACCGACTCGAAGGGCAACATTTCGGTTGAAGCTGGCAAGGTTGTCAACTCGCTCGAGGACTTCAAGAACCTGCCGCTAATTGGGTCGCGCACCACCGTGACTCAGACGCCGATCACCGGCATTCCGTCAACCGGTATTCCGTCAACCGGCATCCCAGGTGGATTCCCTGGCAGCGGCACTGGCGGCATCCCGGGTGGCATCACGATTCCAACCATGCCAACCACCAGCACCTCGGTGGTGGCCCTCAAGATTTCTGACGTCGCAACCGTCAAGTACGAAGACGCTCCGGTCACCAGCATCGCCCGCGTCAACGGCGAACCAGCCCTTGCGCTGTCAATCACGAAGACTCAGGATGCCAACACCGTCGCTGTCTCGCACGCCGTCGAGAAGCAGATCGGCGAACTCAAGAGCAAGCTGGGTGATGTAACCATCACCACGATCTTCGACCAGGCACCTTACGTTGAGAAGTCTCTCGAGAACCTAACCACCGAGGGCTTGCTCGGCCTCGGCTTCGCGGTTCTGATCATCCTCGTGTTCTTGGTTTCGATTCGCTCTACCCTGGTGACCGCGATTTCGATTCCGACGTCGGTGCTAATCACGTTCATCGGCCTGAGCTGGTTCGGCTACTCGCTGAACCTGCTTACCCTGAGCGCTCTAACCATCGCTATCGGTCGAGTTGTTGACGACTCGATCGTGGTCATCGAAAACATCAACCGACACCTTTCCTACGGTGAACCGAAGAAGGAAGCGATTCTTCGTTCGGTGCGCGAGGTATCTGGCGCGATTACCGCGGCAACCATCACCACGGTCGCCGTGTTCTTGCCAATCGCCTTGGTTTCGGGTCTCGTCGGTGAGCTCTTTAGGCCGTTCTCGGTGACCTTCACGATTGCGCTCGTCGCATCCTTGTTTGTATCGCTCACGATCATTCCGGTCTTGGCGTACTGGTTCTTGAAGACGCCACAGCAGCTCGAGTTTGAATCGGCCGAGGCGGCCGCCGCTCACGAGAAGGCCATTCGCGAAGCCGAGGAAGAGAAGGAGCGCAAGACCTGGCTGCAGCGCGGCTACCTGCCGATTCTGACCTGGACCCAGAAGCGCCCGAAGACCACAATCCTGGCTTCGGTGCTGGTTCTGCTGTTCACCTTCGGCTTGGTTCCGTCACTCAAGACCGACTTCATCGGAAACTCAGGTTCAAACTCATTCGTGATCAACCAAACCCTCGAACCAGGCGCGACTCTAGACGACAAGTCGAAGGCCGCTGCCAAGGTCGAGGCGATTCTGCTGGCCGAGAAGGACATCGAGGTGGTGCAGACCACCATCGGCGCTAGCGGTGACGGACGCGTGGCATTCGGCGCATCCGCCGGCGGCACTTCGATTCAGGTCACGATCAAGGAAGGCATCGATCAGACCGAGCTGCGTTCTAAGCTCGAGGATGCCTTTGCGGCAGACTCTAGCCTCGGCGAGGTTAAGTTTGCAGGCGGTGGCGGCCCAGGCTTCGGAAACTCGAGCACCATCGACATCAAGGTTGTCGCGACAAGCGACGAGGCCCTGAAAGAGGGAATCGCACGAGTTCAAAAGGCCATGCAGGGCACAGCTAACGTGAGCGAAATCACCAACTCGCTCGCCGAGACTCAGCGCACCCTAAAGATCGAGGTTGACCGCATGGCTGCCGCCCGTCGCGGCCTCACCGAAGTTACCGTTAGCGGCATTGTGGCCAGCACCCTTCGCCCGAGTAGCATCGGCAAGGTCAACATCGACAGCGTCGAAACCTCGATTTACGTGGTGAAGACCGACGTTCCGGAAACTATCGATGAGATTCGCGCTATCAGCATCCCGACCGCAACCGGCGCGGTTCGCCTGGACTCGATTGCTTCGGTTGAACTCGCTGAAGTGCCTGTCTCGATCACCAGCGAGAAGGGTGACCGCACCGCCAAGGTGATGCTGACCCCTGAGGGCAACAACCTCGGCGCGATTACCGCTGACGTTACCCAGCGACTGGATGCAGTCGAGCTGCCTGGTGGCGCAAGCGCATCCATCGGTGGTATCTCGGCATCGCAGGCTGAGTCGTTCTCACAGCTTGGCACCGCGCTTCTCGCAGCCGTTGCGATCGTGTTCATCGTTATGGTCGCAACTTTCAGCAGCTTCGCACAGCCACTGATTCTGCTGATTTCGATTCCGTTTGCCGCAACCGGTGCGTTCGCGCTGCTCCTGGCAACCGACACGGCACTGGGTGTGCCGGCACTGATTGGTATGTTGCTGCTGGTCGGAATCGTGGTTACCAACGCGATCGTGCTTATCGACCTGATCAACCAGTACCGAAAAGAGGGACGCCCGACCCAGCAAGCCATCATGGACGGAGCGCGACAGCGTCTTCGCCCGATCTTGATGACCGCCTTGGCAACCATCTTCGCGCTTACCCCGATGGCTTTCGGCGTGACTGGCGGCGGCGGTTTCATCTCGCAGCCTCTGGCAATCGTCGTCATCGGTGGACTCTTCTCGTCGACAGTGCTGACGCTGGTTATCGTGCCGGTGCTCTACTGGCTGGTCGAGGGTCGCAAGGAACGCAAGGCTGCACGCAAGCTTGAGAAGGCTTCAGGCGGCGCTGAGAAGCCCAAGAAGGCGCTCAAGAAGGCGAAACCTGGCAAGGATGCGCCGAGCGCAGGCGAGCCTGCCACGGCCTAATCGAGGCGGCCTGGGCCTTATCTGGTCTGTGCGCTCAACGGCTAAAATTGTGGGGGTCACTGGATTGTCAGTGGCCCCCTTTACCTTTTAGGAATGATCGAGATTTCTGAACATTTGGTCTGGATAGACTGCGAAATGACCGGACTCAACCCCGAGGTCGATTGCCTCGTTGAGGTGGCAGTCGTTATCACCAATTCAGAGCTCGAGGTCCTCGATTCAGGTCTTGACGTTGTAATCAAACCTACGGATGCCGGTCTCGCAAGCATGAACGATTTCGTGCGCGACATGCACACCAAGTCTGGATTGATTGAAGAGTTTGATTCTGGGCTTGAATTGGCCGAAGCTGAGCAGCTGATCCTCGATTACGTCAAGCGTTTTGTGCCAGAGGCACGCACCGCTCCCCTGGCCGGCAATTCGATCGGCACCGATCGCATGTTCCTCAACCGCTACATGCCACAACTTGACCAACACCTGCATTACCGCAACATCGATGTCTCATCAATCAAAGAACTTTCGCGCCGCTGGTATCCGAGGGTCTACTTCAACTTGCCGAAAAAGGCGGGTGACCACCGCGCACTCGCGGATATTCTCGAGTCCATCGAAGAACTCCGCTATTACCGCGAGACCGTTTTCGTTGAACAGCCAGGCCCAAACAGCGAACAGGCTAAGCAGGCTGCGGCCAAGATTCGAGCGGTTGAGAATTAGCCATACCTGCTAGAATCTTCAGGTTATTGCTTCGGCAATACATGGTGGGTATAGCTCAGCTGGTAGAGCACCTGGTTGTGGTCCAGGGGGCCGCGGGTTCAAGTCCCGTTACTCACCCGAAAAAGAAAAAGACCTGGTGACCCAGGTCTTTTTCTTTTGAGACCGCCAAAATACTTCAGGTTTTCGCGAACAACCCATCGAGAGCCGCGAACCATAAAGAAAAACCCGCCGAAGCGTCGACGGGTTTTCTCGTAGAGCCTGGTTTCGCCTAACTATTGGCCTTCTGGATCAACAGTTCGCGAACGCGTGCGGCATCTGCCGAACCCTTCATCGCCTTCATAACGGCTCCAATGACCGCACCGGCCGCCTGCATGCGTCCTTCGCGAATCGCATCCAGCACGTCAGGTTGTGCTGCGAGAGCCTCGTCGATGGCAGCGATAAGCGCGCCGTCGTCCGAGACAACCTCGAGCCCGCGAGCGGCAACGACCTCGGCTGGCGAGCCCTCGCCGGCAAGCACGAAGGTCAGAACCTCGCGAGCCAGTCGGTCGTTGATCTTGCCCGATTCGACCAGTTCGGCCAACTCGGCAACCTGCGCTGGCGTGATGTTTAGCTCAGACGCATCCTTGTCTTCGGCATTGGCGACACGAGCCAACTCGCCACCCCACCACTTGCGAGCGGCCTGAGGCTTTGCACCGGCTGCGACTGTCTCTTCGATCTGGTCGAGCAGGCCTGCATTCACAACATCGCGGAACTCGAGCTCCGAGAAGCCCCATTCCGCGGCGAGGCGCTTGCGACGCTCGGCTGGGTTCTCAGGCAGCGTTGCGCGGATTGACTCGATCCACTCGGCCGATGGCTGCACCGGAACCAGGTCTGGCTCAGGGAAGTAACGGTAGTCGTCGGCATCCGACTTAGGGCGACCAGACGAGGTTGCGCCGCGGTCTTCGTGCCAGTGGCGGGTCTCTTGGGTGATGGTGCCACCCTTGGCCAAAATGGCTGCCTGGCGCTGAATTTCGTAGCGAACGGCGCGCTCAATCGAACGAAGCGAGTTGACGTTCTTGGTCTCGGTGCGGGTGCCGAGCTTTTCGCTGCCGATTGGGCGCAGGGATACGTTTGCGTCACAGCGCACGTTTCCGCGTTCCATTCGGGCGTCGGATACGTTCATCGCCTTGACGATGTCACGGATTGAGCGAACGTATGCGGCAGCCAGCTCAGGAGCCTCTGCACCAGCGCCTAAGACCGGCTTGGTGACGATCTCGACCAGCGGAACACCGGCACGGTTGTAGTCAACCAGCGAGTACTCTGCACCCTGGATGCGTCCGGTAGCGCCACCGATGTGGGTCAGCTTGCCGGCATCCTCTTCCATGTGGGCGCGTTCGATGAGCACGTTGAACTTGTTGCCCGAAGGCACCTCGACCTCGAGTGCACCCTCGAAAGCAATCGGCTCGTCGTACTGCGAGGTCTGAAAGTTCTTTGCGAGGTCTGGATAGAAGTAGTTCTTGCGGGCGAAGCGACCGGTCGGCGCGATCTGGCAGCCCAGTGCAAGACCAATTGCGATGCTCGACTCGACGGCACGCTTGTTCACCGCAGGAAGCGAACCGGGCAGACCGATGCAGATTGGGCAGACATTCGTGTTTGGCTCGTTGCCAAACTCGTTGCGGCAGCCGCAGAACATCTTGGTCTTGGTGTTCAACTCGACGTGAACCTCGAGACCGATAACGACCTCGAACTGAGCGAGCGCCTGCTCGTAGTTCATCAATTCGTCTTTAGCCATGACTACTTCACCTCCAGCTCAGGGGCGAAATCAATCATTCGCTTGCCCCAAACTTCTTCGTGCATCTTCTCGAGCGCGGCACCAACCTGGTAGAGACGCGCATCCTCACGGGCTGGCGCCAACAGCTGGATGCCCACTGGCAGGCCATCCTCTTCGGCAAGGCCGTTCGGGATCGACATACCTGGGATTCCGGCGAGGTTGGCAGGAATGGTAGCGATGTCGTTGAGGTACATCGCTAGCGGATCTTCGAGCTTCTCTCCCAGCTTGAACGCGGTGGTCGGCGCGGTTGGCGAGACCAGAACGTCAGCCTTAGCAAACGCTGCCTCGAAGTCGCGCTGAATCAGGGTGCGAACCTTCTGTGCCGAGCCGTAATAGGCGTCGTAGTAACCGCTCGAGAGCGCGTAAGTGCCGAGAATGATGCGTCGCTTTACCTCTGGGCCAAAGCCAGCCTCACGGGTCGCCGCCATCACGCGCTCGATCGTTGGGTTGCCCTCTGGGGTGACGCGCAGACCGAAACGAACCGAGTCAAACTTGGCCAGGTTCGAGGATGCCTCTGCCGGCAGAATCAGGTAGTACGCGGCAATCGCATACTCGAAGCTCGGGCACGAGACCTCAACGATTTCGGCACCCGCGCCTTGCAGCAGAGCGAGCGACTCGTTGAAGCGAGCCTGAACACCTGGCTGGAAGCCGGCGCCACTGAGTTCCTTGATTACGCCAATGCGCATGCCCTTGACGTCTAGCTTCTTGGCAGCTTCTGCCATTGAACCCAACGATTCAGGCAGCGAGGTTGAGTCGTGCTTGTCGTATCCGGCGATTACGTCCTGCAGCAGCGCGGTGTCGAGCACGTTGCGGGCCACCGGGCCAATCTGGTCAAGCGAGCTCGCGAGTGCGATCAGTCCGTAGCGAGAGACGGCTCCGTAGGTCGGCTTGGTGCCGACGGTGCCGGTTACAGCAGCCGGAAAACGAATCGAACCACCGGTGTCCGAACCGATTGCGAGCGGGGCCTGGAACGAGGCAACAACGGAGCTCGAGCCACCGCCCGAGCCGCCAGGGATGCGGTCGAGGTCCCAAGGGTTGCGGCTAGGGCCGAATGCTGAGAACTCGGTCGATGAACCCATCGCGAACTCGTCGAGGTTGGTCTTGCCGAGGATCGGCATCCCTGCTGCGCGCAGTTTGCTGACTACCGTCGCGTCGTATTGCGGCACCCATCCCTCGAGGATCTTGGATCCCGCGGTGGTCGGTGCGTCGGTGGTGGTCAGGTTGTCCTTGACCGCGATTGGCAGACCTGCCAGTGGGTGCAAGCTCTCGCCTGCGGCACGCTTGCGGTCGATCTCGGCAGCGGTTGCCAGAGCCGACTCTGGTGAGGTGTGCAGGTACGAGTGGACGGCTCCGTCAACGGCCTTGGTCCGGTCGATGTGAGCCTGGGTGACCTCTACTGAAGAAACCTGCTTGCTAGCGAGCAGTTCAACCAGTTCGGATGCGGATTTGCGAGTCAGATCAGTCATGGCTTAGTCCTCGTCCAGAATTGCGTGCACGCGGAAACGACCGTCTGCACTGTCGGGAGCGCCACTCAAGGCCTCAGCCTGAGTCAACGACGGCTCGATTTCGTCTTCGCGGAACACGTTCGCCATCGGAATCGGGTGGCTGGTGGCTGGCACATCGCCCGCGACAGCAGCGTTTACTGTGGCTACGGAATCGACGATCAGCGACAGCTGCGAAGTCAGTTTTTCGACCTCTTCGTCAGTGACCAGGATGCGTGCTAGGCCAGCAAGGTGGCGCACGAGGTCTGGGGTGATTTCAGACATGAGTCTCTCTCAAAACAAGGAAAGTTTGGATGCCTAGAAGTCTACCCTTTGCGCGTTTCGGGCGTGTTTCGCGGCTCGGAATTAGGCGTTCAAGCGACGAACGAACTCATCCTCGTCGATTACCTCGATGCCCAGCTCTTCGGCTTTGGCCAACTTGGAACCAGCGTTTTCGCCCGCGACTACGAATGCGGTCTTCTTCGAGACGCTCGAGGCCGCCTTGCCGCCGTTTGCGATGATCGCTTCTTCGATTTGCTCGCGGGTGAACTGCTTCAGGCTGCCGGTGGCCACAATCGACAGCCCCGCAAACTTGCCGTCAGCTGCGGCAGCAGCGCCCGGGCCTGCATGACCCTCGATGTGCAGCAACACACCGGCCGCCCGCCAACGCTCGACGATATCACGATGCCAATCGACCGAGATCCATTCGCGGATGCTGCCTGCGAGGGTTGCGCCAACCCCGTCAACTTGAGCCAGCTCGGCCTCGGTTGCGGCGAAAATCGCATCCAACGAACCAAAGTGCGAGGCCAACGCCCTTGCCGCAACAGGACCAACGTGGCGAATTGAGAGCGCAACGATTATGCGCCAGAGCGGTCGGGTCTTGGCCTCTTCCAGGTTCTTGAGCAGCTTGAGGGCAACTTCGGCCGGTGAACCGTCTTTCTTGCGGAAAAACTCGACGATTTTGGGCTGACCGTCGTCGTCAAGTTTCGGAAGGCCCGAATCAGGGTCAAGCACGTAGGCCCGAACTGGAAGGATGTCCTCGAGCGTCAGGTCGAAGAGATCGGCCTCTGTCTTTAGTGGAGCAGCAACTCCATCGAGTGGTTGAGTCAGCGCGACCGCGGCGACGAAGCCAAGCGCTTCGATGTCGAGGGCACCACGAGAACCCAGGTAGGCCACGCGTTCGCGCAGTTGAGCGGGGCATCCCGCAGCATTCTGGCAGCGCAGATCGACGTCACCCTCGCTGCTTGGGGCAAGCGGAGCACGGCACTCCGGGCAATTACTCGGCATTACGAATTCGCGTTCAGAGCCGTCTCGCAGCTCGATAACCGGGCCGAGGATTTCCGGAATGACATCGCCCGCCTTGCGCAGCACAACGGTGTCACCGATCAGCACGCCTTTTGCCTTGACGACATCCTGATTGTGAAGAGTCGCGAACTCGACGGTGGACCCTGCCACCTTGACCGGAGCCACGACCGCGTATGGAGTCGCGCGACCAGTGCGACCGATTCCGATGCGGATATCGAGCAGTTTGGTGTTCACCTGCTCGGGCGGGTACTTGTATGCGATAGCCCAACGCGGAGCCCTCGAGGTGAAGCCCAGCTCTGACTGCACGGCAAGTGAGTCGAGTTTGACCACTACCCCATCAATTTCGTGTTCGAGCGAGTGCCGCTGTGCCGAGAACTCGTCGATGAAGGCCAGCACGGCATCAACCGAGTCGACAACTCTGAATCGCGGTGAAGTTGGCAATCCCCAGCTAGCGAGAAGCGCATACAGCTCGCTCTGATTCGCCATCGGAGCACCAGAGCCGTCGGCCGACTGCCAGGCTCCGATTCCGTGCACCAGCATGCGAAGCGGGCGCGAGGCCGTCACCGCTGGATCCTTCTGGCGAAGCGAACCAGAGGCGGAATTGCGCGGGTTAGCGAACGGTGCCTTGCCCTCGGCAATCAACCCCTCGTTGAGCCGGTTGAAGTCTTCGATGGCATAAAAGATTTCGCCGCGAATCTCAACCACCGCAGGATGCCCCGAGCCCTCGAGAGTGTGCGGAATCCCCCTGATGGTCATGACATTCGCCGTTACGTCTTCGCCAACGACTCCGTCACCGCGGGTCGCGGCTTTGGTCAAACGACCGTTCTCGTAGCGCAAATTGATGGCTAGGCCGTCAATCTTGAGCTCGCACAGGTACCTGAGCTCGCCCTGATCGGCCGAACGTGCAGCCCAATCCTGAAACTCGTCGTGCGAAAAGACGTTGTCGAGCGACCACATGCGCTCGAGATGCTGAACCGGCGAAAAAGTCGCGCTGGCCGAACCACCGACGGTTTGCGTGGGTGAATCAGCGGTGATCAGTTCAGGATGCTGCGCCTCAAGAAGCTCAAGTTCTTTGGCCAGGGCGTCGTACTCTGCATCGCTGATCAGAACCGTGTTGCCCTCGTAGTAGGCGGCACGGTAGTGGTTGATTTGGTCAACCAACTGCTCGTGTCTGGCCTTGGCGGTTTCGAACTCGGTCACGGCAAAAGCCTACGCCTCGGCACTGACAGTGCGGTCGATGGTGAACTGACCCAGAACGCGCGTGCCGAGATACAAAACCGCGGTCTGCCCGGGCGCGACGCCCATGAGCGGCGCATCCAACCGCACTACAAACTCGCCATCGACGCGCGCTGCACGGCAGGCCACCGGATCGGCGTGAGCGCGAACCTGGACTTCGGCTTCGAACCATTCCTGAGCATTTTCGCGCGCAGCACCGCACCACGAAAACCTCGAACCGGCCAACTCGACTACCGCAAGTGCTGCATGCGAACCAACCACGACCTCAGCGGTCTTCGGGCGAATCGAAAGCACGTATCGCGGCTTTCCATCGGCGGCCGGTCGCCCCAGATTCAAGCCCTTGCGTTGCCCCACGGTGTATGCCTCGACTCCGTCGTGGGTTCCAAGCACGTTGCCCTCGGTGTCAACGATGTTTCCGGGATGCAGTTCGAGGTGCTCCCCCAGCCACGCGCGCGTGTCACCCTCGGGTATAAAACAGATGTCATACGAGTCGGGTTTCGCTGCGACCGCTAAGCCGCGCTCGGCTGCTTCGGCGCGGATCGCATCCTTGGATGCTGTTGCACCGATCGGAAAGTATGCGTGCTTGAGCTGATCTGCGGTGAGGACTCCCAGCACGTAGCTCTGGTCTTTGGCGTAGGCGGTCGAACGGTGCAGTTCGAGTTCGCCCGAATCGCCCTCGCGAACGGTCGCGTAGTGGCCGGTGCAAACGGCATCGAAGCCGAGCGCCAAAGCCTTTTCGAGCAGGGCCGCAAACTTGATGCGCTCATTGCAGCGCATGCAGGGGTTGGGAGTTCGGCCGGCGGCGTACTCGGCTACGAAGTCGTCAACGACCTCTTCTTTGAAGCGTTCGCTGAAGTCCCAGACGTAGTAAGGGATGCCGAGCTTGTTGGCTGCGCGCTGCGCATCCATCGAGTCTTCGATTGTGCAGCAACCGCGGGATCCGGTTCTGAGCGTGCCAGGCATGCGGCTGAGCGCGAGGTGAACGCCGACGACCTCGTGACCAGCCTCGACGGCGCGGGCGGCAGCCACTGCGGAGTCGACTCCGCCAGACATTGCCGCCAAGATTTTCACTGAATGAGTTTAACCTTGAGCCGCCGCTAGCGGGCGCTGAGCCCAGCCTTCTTTGCCCCTTCGTAGGCGGTCGGAAGCGCAGCAAT
>CAYTNT010000005.1:0-40158 GCA_964439235.1 uncultured Rhodoluna sp.
GCTCGTAGGACTTTACGAAGTCCTTCAGAGCGTCGCGAATCTCGTTCGGGCTGATTTTCAGATCTGCCATCTCGTTCCTCTACTTCTGGGTTTGAACCCGGTTGGTCTTTGGGGCTGGCGTTATGCCAGCTGCATCTTTGCTTGGTTTAGACGGCTGGAAAGGCTGCCATCGATGATTTGGCCGGCTACCTGAACCTTCAGGCCACCGAGGATTGCTGGGTCTTCTTCGACGTTGATTCGGATGCCTGCGCCATAAGTGTTCGACAGAACCGACTCGAGTCGCTTCAACTGGGATGCGCTCAGCGGCGCGGCTACGGTCACGGTCGCCACCAAACGCTTGGCGTAACCCGAAACCTGCTTGCCGAACGACTCGAGCACTAGCGAAACGCGACGGCGACGAGCGCCAGAAACCGCGCGGCGAATCAGCAGGGCCGACTCGGCCGACACCTTGCCCTTGAGCAGAGCCGAAACGAGGTCGAGCTTGACCTCGACCGGAGCCTGCTTGTTGTTGAGTGCGCCCTGAAGCTCGTGGTCTGAGTCGAGTGCCTGCTGGAAAGCAAACAGATCGGCTTCGACGTTCTCGAGGTTCTTGCCCTTGGCGGCGAGAGCGGCTACCGAGTAGACCCCGAGCTGCTCAAAGGCATCCACGAGGTCTGAACCCGACGACCAGCGAAGCGCAACCAGGCGGTCAACGAACTCAAGCGCAGCCTTTGAAACGCTCTTGCCGAATACGGCATTGAGGGCTCCGGATTTGGCCTTAGCCTCGGCGGAAGGGTCCGAGAGGATACCGCGCAGCTGAGCAGATTCTGCCACCGCGCTACCAATCGAGAAAATCTCTTCTGCGAACTTGAGATCTGCCTTGGCTAGAACGGAATCTAGTGATTCTTTAGCCGCGGCTAGTGACTGCCTGGTTGAACTCGCCATTACTTCTTCTTGCCTGCCTTGTCACCGGCTTCGAGGTCGGCCAGGAACTGGTCGACGACGCCGGCAGCAACCTTGTCGTTCTTTAGGCTCGCACCAACAACGCTCGAGGCGAGGTCGATGGCAAGAGTGCCAACCTCGGCGCGAAGCGAAATCAGGGCTGCCTGACGCTCGGCCTCAATCTGGGCCTTTGCGGTGGCGGTCAGACGTGCTGCCTCCGACGCTGCTTGCTCCTTGAGCTCAGCAAGAATTGCTGCACCCTCGGCGCGGGCTTCGTCGCGAATCTTTGCGGCCTCTGCGCGGGCTTCTGCCTGCGCTGCCTCAATGTTCGCGGTCTTGGCCGCAGCTTCTGCCTGTGCCTTTTCTGCAGCAGCGAGGCGACCTTCGATGGCCTCGGTGCGTGCATCCAAAGTCTTCTTGAAGTTCGGAAGAACCTTGAACCAGAAGAAGGTAAGCAGGATTACGAAAACAACCGATGACCAGAGGATGTCGTATGCGGCTGGCAGCAGAGGGTTTTTGGTACCTTCCTCTGCAGCGGCTGCGAGAATCCTTGAAATCATGGTCTGTGTCCTGACTTAGTTATTAGGCTGCGAAAATGAACGGGGTTGCAAGACCGATAAGCGCAAGTGCTTCGGTGAATGCAATACCGAGCCACATGGTGACCTGGAGCTTCGATGCCAACTCTGGCTGGCGTGCGATCGACTCGATGGTCTTCGAAACTACGAGACCTACACCGATACCAGGGCCGATTGCTGCGAGACCGTAACCGACGACAGCAAGGTTGCCGGTAAGTTCTGCGATGTTGTTTACGTCCACTTGATTTTCCCTTCCGTGGTTTAGAGCTAGCGGTCGCTAACCCTTAGTGCTCATCCGACAGTGCCAACTGAATGTAGACAGTTGTCAGAAGAGTAAATACATAGGCCTGTAGGAACGACACCAGGATCTCGAAGACCGTGAATGCGAATCCAAACAGGAAAGTTCCCGCTCCGAACAGCTTGAAGAAACCGTCTGCCTCGAAGAAGAAGAACTGCGTCGCCGAGAAACAGAGCACCAGCAACAGGTGGCCGGCAATCATGTTCATGGTCAAACGAAGAGCCAAAGTGACCGGGCGAAGGATGAAGGTCGAGAGCAACTCGATCGGGGTTACCAGCACGTAGAACGGCTTCGGCACTCCCGCAGGGAACAGCGCCGAGGTGAAGAAGCGACCACCGTGGCGTCGGACACCGGCGTAGATGAAGGTCACGTAAGCAACTGCTGCCATGACGATAGGAAGACCGATTAGCGAGGTTCCAGCGATGTTGAAGCCCGGAATAATGCCCGTGATGTTCATGCCGAGCGTCAAGAAGAAGATGGTGCTCAGCAGCGGCAGGAAGCGGTCTCCGTCTTTCTCGCCAAGTTGCTCGTGAGCAATGCTCTTGCGAACAAAGTTCAGCGAGATTTCACCCATTAGCTGAAAGCGCGAAGGCACAAACTGCTGGGTCTGGTAGGCCTTCTTGAACTTCGAGGTCCAGAGCCAGAACAAAACAATCAGAGCGGTGAGCACGATCAAACGAATCAGCATGATTCGGTTCAGTGCGAACGGTGTGCCCTCAAAAAGAATGATTTCTGGATAAAACTCATTGATCGATGGGGCGTGGAATCCACCCGAGGACTCTTCCGAGCTCGCTGCTGAAGTGAGCAGGTTGAAAGCGATAGCTGACAGCTTAGGCTCCTGTTTCGGGGCAGGGCGAACCTGCGGCGATTTACAGTCGGGGGTGGTTGCCCCATCGGAACAACCTCGAAAAGTCTATCAGTGGAAACTCAGCGAAATCGCACGAAATCTCCGCCTAGCGGGCAGTTTTTGAAGAATTTTGATGACTTTTTTCGGGTCGCGAATCGATACCGAAAAGGCTTCTAGTTTTTGGTTTCAATTGTGGGGATTTTGGCGCGCAAAACGAGCACCGCATCCAGCATCAGCGAACCGAGCACGGATGCGACGAGCGCGAAGAACAACACGGGCCCGACCACCCAAGTGGCATCCTGCAGGAAGGCGATCGCGAAGACGAAGCCGATCAACTTGACCAGCCAACCGCCCATCACGACACCGAAGAAGCCACCGAGCGGAAGTCGGCCGCCGATCCAGACGCTAAGCGCGGTAAGCGAGACAAACAGCAGCGCCAGCGCCGCCCCGGCCAAAGCGCTGAAGACGCCGTTGAGCCCTGAGGTGAAGAATGCGATTCCGCCGCCGACAACTGCGACCGCGAGAGCAAGCAGAAAGCCCAGTTTCAGTACGGTCGAGAACAGTTGGTTGGTGTTTTGAATCTTGCTCATGCGAGCTCATTCCTAACTTTTCGTTTGCTGATTACCGGCCAGAGCGTCCAGAGTGCGGTCGGGATTAGGCCGACAGCGAGGAACGTCCAGGCCCAAATTGGCTGGATAAAGAAGAACAACAAAACCGAAACCGAAATTAGTGCAGTCCAGAGATAAAAGACGAAGACCGAACCGAGGTGGCTGTGGCCGAAATCCTGAAGGCGGTGATGGATGTGCTTGCGGTCGGCCGCGAACGGCGACTTGCCCGCTCGCAATCTGCGCAAGACAGCAAGCGAGAAGTCGAGCAGCGGCAGCACCAAGATGGCCAGCGGCAGAATCAGCGGAAGGAACGCTGGAACCGCTTGGTTGCGGGTCACAAGCGCCGGGTCAATTTGGCCGGTGACCGTGAGCGCCGAGGTTGCCATGAGCAAACCGAGCAGTAGCGCACCCGCATCCCCCATGAAGATTTTTGCCGGACGCCAGTTGAATGGCAGGAACCCGAGGCACATGCCGATCACGATTGCGCCGAGCAGCGAGGCAAGGTTGAAGTAGTTGGTCGGCGAGGTTTGCTGCGCGAGCAGATATGAGTAGGCGAAGAACACAGCGGTGCCGATGACGACGACGCCGGCAACTAGGCCATCGAGACCGTCGATGAAGTTCACCGCGTTCATGACCAACACCGTGATAAACACTGTTGCGATTAGCGAAATGCCGTAGCTGCCGATGGTCAGACCGCCGATTGGAAGCGAAACCACCTGGATGCCCTGCCAGGCCATGAGGCCAGCGACCACGAACTGGCCGGCCAACTTGAGCGTCCAGTCGAGGTCATAGAGATCGTCGAGGAAGCCGATCAAGGTAATCAAGAAGGCCGCACCGACTATTGCATAGACGTGAACCGGATCTTTGAACAGGCTTTGGAACCAGCCAAAGGCCGCCGCAACCGAAATTGCCGAGACAAAACCGATGAACATCGCGACTCCACCCAGACGAGGGGTGGGTTGAGTGTGCACATCGCGTGCTCGAATCTGCGGGTAAAGCTTGTATTTGTGGCTAATGCGCAGGGTGAGCCAGGTGGCAACAAAAGTGACACCGGCGGCGATTGCCATCATCAATAGGTAGGCGCGCACTAGTCGGCATCCTCGAATAGATCGCCGGTAACCGAGCGAATTTTGTCGGCGCTCAGGGCTCCCTGGCGCACGATGCGGAGTTTGCCCTCGATCGTCACTTCACCTTCGTCGTCGTAGGTTTCGGTGATGTCGGTGAGGTCAACAATCGTTGACGCCTCACCCTTAGGGCTTGGTCCGCCATCAAGGTAAACCTGCACCGAGTTGCCGAGGTCGTCGTGAGCCTGCTGACAGGTGGTGGCTGCCGGCTGGCCCGAGAGGTTCGCGCTCGAGACAGCCATTGGCCCGACTTCTTGCAGCAGAGCGAGCGCAATCTTGTGGTCGGGCATTCGAAGTGCGACGGTTCCCTTGGTTTCGCCAAGATCCCAATTCAGGCTTGGCTGGGCACGCAAAATCATGGTCAGCGCGCCTGGCCAAAAGGTGTCGGCGAGTTTTTGAGCGACCTCTGGCACGTATTCGGCGAGCGCGTTCAATGCGGATGCGTTTCCCACGAGCACCGGTGGCGGAGTCTGACGGTCACGCCCTTTTGCGACCAACAGTGCCTCGACCGCTTTGGGTGAGAAGGCATCGCACCCGATGCCGTAAACCGTGTCGGTAGGCAAGACCACGAGCTCGTGGCGACCGAGCGAGACTTTTGCGAGACGCATCCCGGTCAGCAGTTCGGTATCAACTGAACAGTCGTAGATTCTGTCTGACATCTCTCACCTCGCTCTAGTTTCTTCGTGCCGGACCCGTGGCTGGTTTTGCTAGCGCCTGGCCGAGACCGCGCGGTCGCGACCGGTGAGGTCTTGATGCTGGGTGACCTCGCTCCAGCCCTGTGCCAATAGTAGTTGACGCACCTGTTCGCCCTGCGAGTCGGCGTGCTCAACGACAAGAAGCCCGCCGTGCTTGAGGAGTCTCTGTGCGGATGCGCTAACCAGGTGCATGACCGACATGCCATCCTCACCTCCGTACAGTGCGAGTTCAGGATCGAAGTCACGCACTTCGGCATCTCGTGGCACAGCAGAGGTTGGGATGTATGGCGGGTTCGAGACCACAACGTTTGCCGTGCCGTTGAGTTCTTGAAACTCATCGGCGAGATCGCCTAGCACCAGGCGCGCGCCAGTGGATTCATAGCGCTCGAAGTTGGTGCGCGTAAAGATGAAGGCCTCGGTGGATTTCTCGACCGCGAAGACCCTTGCGTGCGGCACCTCGGTGGCCATCGCGAGGGCAATCGCGCCAGAACCCGTGCCGAGATCGATCGCAATCGGGTTGCCATCGAGTCGGTTGAGTTCATCGATGGCCAGTTGAACCACGGCTTCGGTCTCTGGGCGAGGCACGAACACTCCCCTACCCACCGAGAGTTCGAGACGCCTGAAGTGGGCGACGCCGGTTAGGTGCTGAAGCGGCTCGCGCGAGATGCGGCGAGAAGCAAGCGGATCAATCAGATCGAGTTGCTGTTGCGAGAGGGTTTCACCAACTAGAGCCTTGGCCTGCAGTTGCCCACGTGAGATGCCAAGTACATAAGCCAGTAGCAATTCGGCATCCGCTTGTGCGCTCTCGATTCCGGCTTCGGCAAATGCGCTGGCCAGATCGCGAAGCTCTTCGCTGATCGACTTCACGAAACTGCCTAGGAGTTTGATCCGAGGGCTGCTAGACGCGCTTCTTCATCCATGGCGATAGCCGACTGGATGACCGGTTCGAGCGCGCCGTCCATCACCTGGTCAAGGTTGTATGCCTTGTATCCAGTGCGGTGATCGGCAATTCGGTTCTCAGGGAAGTTATAGGTGCGGATGCGCTCAGAGCGGTCGACGGTTCGAACCTGCGACTTGCGAGCGGCCGACTGCTCGGCCTCGATGGCTTCCTGCTGGGCGGCGAGGATGCGAGCACGAAGAACGCGCATGGCGGCTTCGCGGTTCTGCAGCTGCGACTTCTCGTTCTGCATCGAGACCACGATTCCGGTTGGCAAGTGAGTGATTCGAACGGCGGAGTCGGTGGTGTTTACCGACTGGCCGCCTGGGCCCGATGACCGGTAAACGTCGATGCGCAGATCGTTTTGGCTAATCTCGACCTCTTCGGGTTCATCGACTTCAGGGAAAACGAGCACACCCGCGGCCGAGGTGTGGATGCGGCCCTGGGTCTCGGTGGCCGGCACACGCTGAACGCGGTGCACGCCACCTTCGAACTTGAGGTGCGCCCAGACTCCTGCGGCCGGCTCGTTGGAGTTCGACTTGATTGCCAACTGGATGTCCTTGATGCCGCCGAGGTCGCTCTCGTTCTTGTCGAGGACCTCGGTCTTCCAACCCTTCGAGTTGGCGTACTGGATGTACATGCGAAGCAGGTCGGCAGCGAACAGCGCCGACTCGGCACCGCCTTCACCGGCCTTGATCTCCATGATCACATCGCGACCGTCGTCAGGGTCACGCGGAATCAGCAGGCGGCGCAACTTTTCGTTTGCGGCAACCAGCTTCTCTTCGGTCTGCGGAACCTCTTCGGCGAACGCTTCGTCCTCTTTAGCCAATTCCTTGGCCGCAGCTAGATCCTCGGTCAGCTGCAGCACCGACTTGTATGCGGCAACGATGGCGCTGAGTTCGGCGTAGCGACGGTTGAGCTTCTTGGCAAGCGCGGCGTTTGCGTGCACCGATGCATCCGACAGCTGCTCTTGAAGCGCTGCGTGCTCGGCTAGCAGCGGTTGAACTGAATCAAGCATGAGATTACTGAGATCGTTTGGTTATGTCGGCCGCGATTATTCGGCTTCGTTTGCCGCAGGAACCGGCATCGACTTCTGAACGTTCATCAAGAACTCAACGTTGCTCTTGGTGTCCTTGAGACCCTTGAGCACCATCTCGAGTGCCTGCTGCTGCTCGACACCGGCAAGAACGCGACGCAGCTTCCAAACAATCTTGGTCTCGTCGGGAGCCATGAGCATTTCTTCGCGACGGGTACCCGATGCGTTGACATCGACTGCTGGGAAGATGCGCTTGTCGGCCAGCTGACGCGACAGACGAAGCTCCATGTTTCCGGTTCCCTTGAACTCTTCGAAGATGACCTCGTCCATCTTTGAGCCGGTCTCAACCAGCGCGGTCGCGAGAATGGTCAGCGAGCCGCCGTTCTCGATGTTGCGAGCCGCACCGAAGAATCGCTTTGGTGGGTACAGAGCCGATGAGTCGACACCACCCGACAGGATGCGTCCAGACGCTGGCGCGCTCAGGTTGTAGGCGCGGCCCAAACGAGTGATCGAGTCAAGCAGAACAACAACGTCGTGACCCAGCTCGACCAGGCGCTTAGCGCGCTCGATGGCCAGCTCGGCAACGGTGGTGTGGTCTTCGGCAGGGCGGTCGAAGGTCGAGGCGATTACCTCGCCCTTGACGGTGCGCTGCATGTCGGTAACTTCTTCAGGACGCTCGTCAACCAAAACGACCATCAGGTGAACTTCTGGGTTGTTGGCGCTGATTGCGTTGGCGATTGCCTGCAGAACCAGCGTCTTTCCGGCCTTTGGAGGCGAAACGATGAGGCCACGCTGACCCTTACCGATTGGGGCTACCAGGTCGATGATTCGGGTGCTGAGCTTGGTCGGCTCGGTCTCTAGGCGCAGACGGGTCTGCGGGTAGAGCGGGGTGAGCTTGCCGAACTCGACGCGAGCGGCAGCCTGCTCTGGGGTCAGACCGTTGATCGAGTCAACCTTGACGATTGCGTTGAACTTCTGGCGACCAGAGCCCTCGCCCTCGCGTGGCTGGCGAATGGCACCGACGATGGCGTCACCCTTGCGCATGCCGTACTTCTTTACCTGACCCAGTGAGACGTAAACGTCGTTTGGACCTGGCAGGTAGCCGGTAGTGCGAACGAAGGCGTAGTTCTCGAGAACATCGAGGATGCCGCCAACCGGCACTAGAACATCGTCTTCAGAGATCTCTGGCTCGATGTCGTCTTGGTTGCCACCGTTGCGGTTGCGGTCACGGTTGCGGTTGCGGTTGCGGTCACGACGGTTGCGGTTGCGACCGCCACGGTCGTTGTTGTAGTCGCGCTCGGCACGGTCGTTGTCGCGATCGTTGTCGCGAGTTGAGTTGTCGCGGTTCGATGACTCGCGGTCAGAACCTGAGTCGCCGCCGTCGTTGGAATCGCCGTCGCCGCGGTTGCGGTCACGGTTGCGATTGCGATTGCGGTTGCGGTCGTTGCGTTCGCCGCGGTCTGCACGCTCGCCGCGGTCTGCACGGTCTTCACCGCCCTGCTCGTTCGAGCCTGAGTTCGAGCCCGAGTCGCTTTCGCGCTTTGGTGCGTCGTTGCCGGCGCTCTGCTCGGCATCTGCCTTAGGGGCGGCCTTGCGGGTGCGCTTGGCAGCTGCTGGAGCGGCCTCGTCTGACTTAGGTGCGGTGGTTTCGGTGGTCTTTGGTTCGGTGCCAACTTCTGCGGTTACGCGACGGCCACGACGGGCTGCTGGCTTTTCTTGCTGGATTTCATCCATTTGTGATTGCTCTTTCTTAGCGATTTCGATGCGGGATACTCCCCTGGCATCGATGACTGGGCCTTGCCCGTTCAAAACTTCAGATGTCGTGGGCTCTAACAGATTCGTGAATTGCGAACCTGTCAGGCTCGGACTTGAAACACCAAATCAGTGGGAGGCCAAATTAGGCGCTCGCTTCGTGGTGCGTTACTACAGTAGCACCTTTAAAGTCGACCGCCAATAGCAGCGGAGTCCACTGTGGATAATGTGTCGCCGCGAGTTGCATCGCTGCGAGGCGCTGGGCGGGGCCGGTCGCGAGCACGAGCACCGATGGCCCGGCACCCGAAACCACTGCGGCGTGGCCCGCATCCCTGAGCATTTGGATCAGGGCATTGGTCTCTGGCATGGCTGCGGCGCGGTAGTCCTGGTGCAGTTTGTCTTCGGTTGCCGAGAGCAGCAGATCCGGGCTCTGGGTCAGCGCTGCGATCAGTAGGGCCGAGCGGGATACGTTGAAGACCGCGTCGCTGTGCGGAACCGACTCCGGTTGCAGCGAGCGTGCCAGGGCGGTTGACATCTTGAAGTTCGGCACCAACTCGAGCGGCGCGATACCGCGGTGCACGAAGAGCTTCTTGAAGTGCGGGCCGGATTCGTCCTCCCAAGCGATGGTCAAACCACCGAACAGAGCCGGCGCGACGTTGTCTGGGTGGCCCTCGATCTCGGTGGCGATCTGCAGCAGCTCCTGCTCGCTCATCTCTACCATGCCGGCGAGCAAGCCCTTGGCCGCGATGATGCCCGACACCACGGCCGCGCCCGATGAACCCATTCCGCGACCGTGCGGGATGATGTTTTTGGCGCGCAGTCGAAGACCCGGCAGCTCGACTCCGAAGTGCTTGAAGGTGTAGGCGATCGACTTGACGACCAGGTTGCTCTCGTCTGTGGCTACCTCACCAGCGCCCTCGCCGATTACCTCGACAACCGCACCGGTGCCAGGCACGGCATGAACCTCGAGTTCGTCGTAGTACGACAGAGCCATGCCGAGCGTGTCGAAGCCTGGGCCGAGGTTAGCCGAGGTGGCCGGCACTCGAACCGTGACTTTGCGACCGACGAGCTGAGACATTACTTGCGAACCAAACCTAGGCTGTCTGCCACTTCGTCTGCGTTAGTTGAGACCGAGGTCGGCGAGATCTCGTTGCCGTCCTCGTCCTTGAGTGCCCAGAGGGCATCCTTCAAACCGTGTCCGGTAACCGTGACGACGATGGTCTTGCCCGCTAGGTCCGCGCCCTGCTGCGACTGCTTGTAAAGGCCTGCAGCGCCGGTTGCCGACGATGGCTCAACGAAGACTCCGACCTCTTGCGACAAGAATCGGTGCATCCAGAGAATCTGCTTGTCGCTGACAGCGCCAAACATTCCGCGCGAGCAGTCTTTAGCGCTCTGCGCGAGATCCCAAGATGCCGGGTTTCCGATACGAATTGCCGTCGCGATGGTCTCTGGGTTCTTGACCGGGGCGCCGGTGGTGAACGGAGCCGAACCCTCGGCCTGGAATCCCCACATCTGAGGCACCTGAGGGATGCGTCCCTCGTTGAAATCCTCGAGGTAGCCCTTGAAGTATGCCGAGTAGTTGCCCGCGTTGCCTACTGGCAAAACGTGCAGATCCGGTGCGAACCCTAGCGAGTCGACGACCTCGAATGCGCCGGTCTTCTGGCCCTCGATGCGATCTGGGTTAACTGAGTTCACGAGGTGAACCGGATAGTTTTCGGCCAGGTCGCGTGCGAGGTCGAGGCAGTCATCGAAGTTGCCGCGCACCTGCAGAATCTGAGCCTTGTGGGCGACAGCCTGGCTCAGCTTGCCGAGGGCGATCTTGCCGTCTGGCACGAGCACGACCGACTGAATTCCGGCAGCCGCTGCGTATGCGGCAGCCGAGGCCGAAGTGTTTCCGGTCGACGCACAGATCACAGCTTTGGCACCGTGACCAATTGCCTTCGATACCGCCATGGTCATGCCGCGGTCTTTGAACGAACCGGTCGGGTTCATGCCCTCGACCTTTAGAAGCACGCGCTCAGCACCAACCAGTTGGGCAAGGCGAGGGGCCTCGACTAGCGGGGTGCCACCCTCACCCAGGGTGATGATAGGGTTGCCGGCCTCGATGTCGAGTCGATCGAAGTACTCGCGGATTACCCCGCGCCATTGGTGAGCCATTTAGATTCCCTCTACTCGTAGCACCGAAGTCACTTTCTCAACAACGTCGCTGGCCACCAGTGCAGATACCACTGCGCTTAGTGCGGCCTCGGTTGCTTCGTGAGTTCCAATTTCCAACGTGGCCGTATTGACTCGCTGGCCAGACTGGTTGCGCGCGACAGACTGCTCGACGGTCTCGATCGAGACGCCATGCTCGGCGAACAGGTTCGCGACGTGAGCCAGCACACCCTGCTGGTCTGAGACCTCGATGGTGATCTGGTAACGCGTGTAGATGCGCTCGATTGGCAGCACCGGCAGATTGGCGTGCACCGAGTCGGCAAGGCCCGGACCACCGGCAACGTGGCGCTTCGCGGCCGAGACCAGATCGCCGAGCACCGCGGATGCGGTCTGCACGCCACCAGCGCCAGCGCCATAGAACATGAGTTGCCCGGCTGCCTCGGCCTCGACGAAGACGGCGTTGAACGCGCCGCGAACCGAACCGAGAGGATGCGTGCGCTCAATAAGGCACGGGTGCACGCGCACCGAAACGCCGGCCTCGCCGTAGCGGTCGGCATCGACTCGCTCGGCAATCGCCAATAGCTTGATGACGTAGCCGTCGCGCTTGGCGGCGGCCATCTGCTCGGCAGTGACCTTGGTGATGCCTTCGCGGTAAACCTGCTCCATAGGAACCTCGGTGTGGAAGGCGAGGTAGGCCAGAATTGCAGCCTTCTGTGCTGCGTCGTAGCCCTCAATGTCGAGGGTCGGGTCGGCCTCAAGGTAACCCAAATCGGTGGCCTCGACCATCGCATCCTCGAGAGAGATGCCTTCGGTGTCCATGCGATCGAGGATGTAGTTGGTCGAACCATTGACGATGCCCATAATGCGGTTCACGGTGTCACCGGCCAGCGACTCACGCAGCGGGCGAATGATTGGAATCGCAGCGGCAACCGCGGCTTCGAAGTAGAGCTGAGCGCCTACCTGCTCGGCGGTGTCGAATAGTTCGGTTCCGTGATTTGCGAGCAGTGCTTTGTTAGCGGTGATTACGTCTGAGCCGCTGTTGAGCGCTTGAAGGATGTAGGTGCGCGCCGGCTCGATGCCGCCCATAACCTCGATGACGATATCGGCACCCATAATGAGTGACTCTGCGTCGGTGGTGAGTAGGTGCGCTGGAACGCCTTCTGGACGCTTCGAGTCAAGGTTTCTGACCGCGATGCCGATGAGCTCGAGCTCGGCTCCGACGCGAGCCGCGAGTTCGCTGCTGTTCTCGGTCAGCAGTCTGGCCACCTGAGCGCCGACGGATCCAGCACCGAGGAGTGCGACTCTGAGCGGACGATATGAGTTCATGAGTTCTTTCTTAGCCGTTTTTTGCCCGAGTTGCGGCATCCGATTGATATTTGAGGTCGCGCGTGAACAAATCTGCCTCGGTCTCGCCGCGAATGATTAGGCGCGCTGAGCCATTCGCCACCGCGACCACCGGTGGCTTCGGCAAGAAGTTGTAGTTGCTCGAGAGCGAATAGCAGTATGCGCCAGTGGCTGCGACCGCGACCAGGTCGTAAGGTGCGACATCTGCAGGCAGATAGTCGTGACGGACCACGATGTCGCCGCTCTCGCAGTGCTTGCCGACCACGCGCACCAGCGCTGGCTCGGCATCGCTCGAACGACCAGCGAGCACGCAGTGGTACTCGGCCTCGTAGAGTGCCGGACGAGCGTTATCGCTCATGCCGCCGTCTACCGAAACATACTTGCGCACCGCTGGCTCTGCTCCGTCGGTGACGCTGACGTCCTTGATGGTTCCGACGTTGTAGAGCGTTACGCCAGCGTTGCCGGCGATGTATCGGCCAGGCTCGAAGGCCAGCACCGGAACCCCGATGCCGAGCGCCTTGCACTCTTCGGCGACCGCATCCATGATCTGACCGATGAAGTGCTCGAGTGTCGGAGCCTGATCGGCCGGCTTGTAGTTGATGCCGAACCCGCCACCCAGGTTGAGTTCTGGTATCTCGCCGCCAGCTAGTTCTTGCGCGTGCAGGCGCACCAGACGCCTAGCCGACTCAACAAAACCTTCGGCAGCGAAAATCTGCGAACCAACATGCTGGTGGAAGCCGAGGAACTTGAGGTGGCGCTCGGCGCGAATCTTGGCAACTAGCGCTGGCGCATCCTTGATTGGAATACCGAACTTCTGGTCTTCGCGAGCGGTCGCTAGAAAGTCGTGGGTGTTGGCGTGCACGCCGGTGTTGATTCGCAGGCGAACCGGCTGAATCTTTTCTTGTGCACCGGCAGCGGCAGCGATTCGCTCGATCTCGATTTCGCTGTCGATCACGATTGCGCCAATGCCCTCGGTGACCGCCCTGCCGATTTCGCGCAGCGACTTGTTGTTGCCGTGCAAGCCCATGCGCGCAGCTGGCATACCGCCCGCGAGCGCTGCGGCGAATTCACCACCGGATGCGACATCCATGTTCAGGCCGTCTTGCTGAAGCCATGATGCGATCTCGGTGCTCAGGAACGCCTTGCTCGCGTAGTAAACCTTGGCGGTGGTGCCGATGGATGCGGCTGCGCGCTCGATGGTTTGCTTGGTGTGAATCGCTGCGGCTCGAAAAGCCTGCTCGTCGATCACGAACAGCGGTGTGCCGAATTGGGCCGCAAGCTCCGAAGCAGGAACCCCAGCAAACTCGACCTCGCCCGAATCGCGGCGCACTGCGTTGTGTGGCCAGACCCGCGAATCTAGAGCATTCAAATCACGAGGCACCTCGAGCCAAACCGGCGCGAGCGAGTTCGATGCGGTAACGGCCACGGTTACATCCGCTCCGGCGCACTAACCCCGAGCAGGGTAAGGCCGTTCTTGAGCACGATGCCCGCGGCGTCGTTTAGCCAGAGGCGTGTGCGGTGCAAGGTGGTAACTTCACCACCGGCAAGCGGGGTGACGCGGCAGTTGTCGTACCAGCGGTGATACGAACCGGCAACCTCTTCGAGATAGCGGGCAACGCGGTGCGGTTCACGGAACTCGGCAGCCTGAGCGACCACTCTCGGAAACTCGATGAGGCTCGCGATGAGTTCTTCTTCGGATTCGTGGTTGAGCAATTCGGGCACGAACTCTGAACGGTCAACACCCAGCGAGGATGCGTTGTTCGCCACCTGCTTGGTTCGCGCGTGAGCGTACTGCACATAGAAGACCGGGTTGTCGTTGGTCTTGCGGGTGAGTTGATCGAGGTCGATGTCGAGGCTCTGGTTGATCGAGCTGCGAGTCAGCGCATAGCGGGCTGCATCCACGCCAACGGCCTCCACCAGGTCTTCCATGGTGACCACTGTTCCAGCGCGCTTGGACATGCGAACGGGAGTGCCATCCTTGACCAGGTTGACCATCTGACCAATCAGAATCTCAAGGTGTTTGCCAGGCTCGTCGCCAAACGCGGCGCAAAGCGCCATCATTCGCGGAACGTATCCGTGGTGGTCAGCACCAAGCATGTAGATGCAACGATCGAAACCACGCGAACGCTTGTCGAGGTAGTAGGCCAGGTCGCCCGCGATGTAGGCGGCATCGCCATCGCTCTTGATTACTACGCGGTCGCGGTCGTCACCGAAGGTCGAGCTGCGCAACCAGATGGCACCCTCGGACTCGTAAATGTGGCCGAGTTCGCGCAGCCGGTCGATTGCCCGCTGAACCGCACCTGATTCGTAGAGCGAGTTTTCGTGAAAGAACACATCGAAGTCGACACCGAAGTCGTGCAGTGAAATGCGGATTTCCTCAAACATCAGATCGACACCCGCTGCGCGGAATGCCTCCTGTGCCTCGGCGTCATCCTTGGCCAAAATGTCTTCGGCGGTGCCGGCTAGCACGCGGTCGGCGATGTCCTGAATGTAAGCGCCACCGTAGCCGTCCTCGGGCGCATCCAATCCCCTGGCGCGAGCAAGCAGCGAACGCGCGAACCGGTCGATTTGGGCACCGTGGTCGTTGAAGTAGTACTCGCGGGTGACCTCCGCGCCCTGCGCCTCGAACATGCGAGCCAAAGCGTCGCCGACAGCAGCCCACCGAGTGCCGCCCAGGTGAATTGGTCCGGTCGGGTTTGCCGACACGAACTCGAGGTTCATCTTGAGGCCCTTGAGGTCTTCGCCTCGACCGTAGCTCTGCGATTGCTCAACAATTCGGCCAAGAATCTCGGCTGCTGCGCCGGCTGCCAAGGTGATGTTGATGAAGCCTGGGCCGGCGATGTCAACGGCCGACACACCAGATACGGTGCGCAATTCGGCGGCGACAAGCTCAGCAAAATCTCGCGGCTTGAGACCGAAACGATTGGCGAACTGCATGGCTACGTTGGTTGCCCAGTCTCCGTGTTCGCGGTTCTTTGGCCGCTCAACGACTACCTCGCTGGGCAGCTCGGCAGCGTCAAGTTTTCCTTGGGCAACTAGGGCCTCAAGGATGCGAACGAGCGCCGCAGAAAGTTCTGCTGGAGTCACGGATTTTCCTAACCAACTAAGACCCATCGAATGATTGGTCTTGACACGCCACAGTGCCGATTGAAGACGCTCCAATTCTAGCGTGACGCCGCTGCTTAGCTCAGAAAAAGAAATCGGGGTGGACTCTTTCGAATCCACCCCGATCCAGACTTTAGCCCAGTTTACTTCACCGCACCTGCGGTGAGACCACGAACGAAGTAACGCTGCAGAGCGAAGAACACAATCAGCGGAACAACGAGCGAGATGAACGAGCCCGCGGCAACGTTCTGCCAACCGTCACCGTACTGACCCATGAGTCGGAGCAGCTTGTATGTCATTACCGACTTTTGCTCACCAACGAACACGAAGGCAATCAGGTAGTCGTTCCACACCCAAAGGAACTGGAAGATCGCGAACGATGCGATAGCAGGAATCGACATCGGCATGACCAGCTTCCAGAAGATCTGGTAGTAGCTCGCGCCATCGATTCGAGCCGCCTCGATCAGCGAAGGAGGCAGGGTCAGCATGAAGTTACGCAGGATGTATATCGCCAACGGAAGCGCGAACGCAGCGTGCACGATCCAGGCCGCGGCAAAGTTGCCGGCCAGCTCGATACCGGTGGCCTTCTTGAACTGAACCATTGCCCGAAGCACAGGAATCAGAGCCGATTGCAGCGGCAGAACCATCAGAGCAACGAGCGCTGCGAAGTAAATCTCGCGACCCTTGAACTCGATGAAGGTAAAGGCATAGGCGGCGTTTGCGGCGATGATGATCGGCAGCACCGTTGCTGGAATCGTGATGATGAAAGTGTTCACCAGAGATTCGAGCATTCCGCTCTCGAGCGAGACAACGTAGGCCTCGGCCGACCAGACCTGACCCAGCGGATTGAAGATCGCATCCCACCAGCCGGTGGTCTCGGCTAGATCCTTGCTGCGAATCGAGGTCAAGAAGAGACCAACGGTCGGTGCCGACCACACGCCAACCAGGAACAGCAGGATGAGTGTGCTGCCGAGCTTGAACTCGCGAAGCTTGTGCAAAACGGTTTTCATCGCATTTCCTCCTGACGACGGACAGTGCGAATCTGAAGCCACATCAGCGGAGCAATCAGTACACAGAGAACGGTGACCACCGCTGAAGCAGCACCCAGGTCGGAATCAACGAAGAACTGTCGGTAGTACTCGTAACCCAAGACGCTGGTGTTGAAGTTTCCGGCGGTCATGGCAAGCACGATGTCGAACACCTTCATCACGCCGATTACGGTGGTGATGAAGATAGACATGATGGTTCCGGTGATCTGCGGAACGATGACTCTAAGGAAGATAGCCAGCGGGCCAGCGCCGTCGATTCGAGCGGCTTCGATGGTTTCTTCTGGCACGGCCTTGATGGCGGCTGAGAGCATCACCATCGAGAAACCGGCGTTCAACCAGATGACCACGATCATCAGGAAGAAGCTGTTCATGCGCCACTCTTCCATCAAGAGCCACTGCTGGCTCTCGCCACCGAAGAACTCGACGACAGCGTTGAGCAGACCGGTTTGCGGGCGCCCTGGAGGCGGAGCGTCGTAGAAGAACTTCCAAATCAGGGCGGCACTGACGAAGCTGATGGTCATCGGCATGAAGACCAATGCCTTGAAGATCTTCTCGCGCTTTGGACCGACGTTGTTGGTTAGGTTCGCGAACACCAAACCAAATCCGACGGTGAAGGCAGGCACGAAGGCCACCCAGAGGAAGTTGTTTAGAAGGATGCCCAAGAAAGTTGGACTCGTGAAGAGCTCGATGTAGTTCTCGAGGCCGATGAATTCTTTGCCTCGGTCATCCATGAATGAATAAAGGATGGTCTGAAACAGAGGCAGGAGCGAAATCGCTACTAGAAGCACTACCGCAGGCAAGAGGAACGATACCGCGCGCAGTTTCTCTTGAGTCTTGGCCGGAAGTCTTCTGACCAGAAGATCTAGCAACCAATAGATTGCCCAGGAACCTACGACTCCGACGATGATCGCGAAGATTCCAAAGAGGATGTCATTGACGAGAGTCTGACTCATCACTACCTCGACTTCTGTTCTCGTTCAGGACCTGATCCTGAAACTGTTGTAGCTGGTGGAGCTTTGGGAACAATCCCCAGATGATTCTGGTGGTGGGGCTAGGCCCCACCACCAGACATCTGTTGCCGTGATGGAGTCGAACTACACAGTTCGATCCAACTCGACTGGTTTAGTACTTGGCGTCGATGCGCGCTGCGGCCTCAGCCCAAGTAATCTTGCCAGCGACCCAATCGGTGCCTGCTAGCCAGAACTCGGCGTTGACGTCAGCTGGCATGCGGTCCGAACCATCGAAACCGAAGGTTCCGGCTGCTGCCATTGCCTCACCGACCTTCTTGAACAGGGCGTTAGGGTACAGAGCCGAGTCAAAGGTCTTGTGTGGTGAGATGAAGCCACCTGACTTGACCATTTCCTTACCGACCTGGTCGCTCAGGATGAACGCGAGAACCTTAGCGGTGTCTGCGTCAGCGTTGAACGCTGCAGCGAGGTCACCACCACCGATTACACCGGCGGTTGCTGCGTCAGCAGGAGCTGGCAGTGGGAATACGTCAGCGTTTGCGTAGTTTCCAGCCTGAACCTCAGCCTTGATTGCGTCTGGGAAGAAGTCAGTGATGAACGAACCCTGACGCATCATGAAGCACTGGCCCTTGGCCTTGCCACCGGTCTCGAACAGAGGAGCGGTGTTGCCGAAGCCATCGGTAGCCATCGACTTGCCGCCACCGTTTACCTGGCCCTCAGCAAGCAGACGAGCTGCAACTGCGTCAGCAGCCTTGGTAACCTCTGGCGAAGCGAAGTCGAGCTCGCCCGAGATCCACTTGTTGTAGGCGTCGATGCCGTTGTAGTCGAGAACGTACTGCTCGATCCAGTCAGTGATTGGCCAACCAGTTGCGCCACCCGACTCGATACCTGCACACCATGGGTAACCGGTGCCGTCAGCAACGATCTTTGCCTCGAGAGCCTTTAGCTCGTCGTCGGTGGTAGGAACGGCGTAACCGTTAGCAGCGAATGCAGCTGGGTTGTAGAACACGAGGGTCTTCATGTTTGCCGAAACTGGCAGACCGTAGACCTTGCCATCCTTGACAGCTAGCTGGTCCCAACCAGGAACAAGGGTCTCCTGGATTGGAGCTAGGTCGATGACCTCGTCCAGAGGAAGTAGGTTGTCGCTCAGGTCAAGCAGACCACCTGGCTGTGGCCAAAGTGCGATGTCTGGAGCCTGGCCAGCTTCGATCTTGACCTTGATGTCCTTGTCGAAGCTCGCGAGCGAGGTGAAGGTGATTTCGATGTCGTTAGCCTCACCAAATGCGGTTAGTTCGGCCTGGAATGCCTTTGCCTGTGCTTCGCCGTAGCCACCGAAGATGGTGACCTTGCCGTCTGAAGCAGGCTCAGCAGGTGCACAACCGGTAAGCGCTACCGCAAGTGCGGCAACTGACAAACCGGCTGCAATCGCGGTAAAGCGACGTGCCTTCATGAGTAGTCCTTTCGGGTTGAAGCGTCGAAGCAAATGCCACGACGCGCATTCATAGACTAGGCGCAGTTTTTTGCGGATTGGTAACGAAACCACTTGAAAATGGTAACGATTTGTAAACGCTTACAAAACTTAGCAGATTCGCGAAAACGAATTGACGGGCGCGAGCCGCGTGCAACGCTTAGCGTCTGATCAAACCGAGTTCGGGATGCGCCGTGACAGGAATCGGATCGCTCAGTTCACCAACGAATTCGCCATCGGGCGCATCCCAGAAACCGATGAGGTTCCAACCCGATTCGTCGCGAACCAGGCGGGATGCGTAGAGGCCAGGCGCGTCAAACAGCACCGCGCGGTTGAAGTCCAGACCCGAGAGATCGGGGCTGGTCGGCAGGCTGTACACGCCGCCACGCTCCCCCGCATCCAGTCGAGCCTGCGACAACCAAATCGGACCGCAGCAGAACAACACGATTGGAACCCCGTCGACCACTTCGAACTGGAAGACTTCGGTCTCGCCGAATCCTTGGTTCGGAATCGACAGCGGCGGCTGCACCTCCCAGTGCAGGAGGTCTTTGCTCGTTGCATGCCCCATGACGGCATCCTGGTTGCCCGTTCGGCTTTCGGCGCTGGATGCGGTGACCAGCATGTGCCAATCTCCGTGCGGGTTGCCGTGCTCGTCTCTGAAGCGAAACACCCACGGGTCACGGAACGGTTCGAGCGCAAAACCCCCGGCGAGCGTGTGATACCAGCGCGGGTCGGCGGCCACCAGGGGTTGACCCGCACCGGCAGCTGGCACGTGCTTTTCCCAGGTGATGAGGTCGGTGCTGGTTGCCAAGCCGACAGCCTGGCGCGCATGGGCATCCTCTCGCGAAGTGCCGGTGTAGAACATGTACCAGAGGCCTTCATGCTTCACGACCGAGCCGGTCCAGGTGGTCCAGCTATCGAACGCGGGTGATTCTGAGGGCGCGAGGGCGTCGGGCAAAACGTGCCAGGTTCGAAGATCCGCTGAGGTGGCGTGCCCTACCGAAGTGTTCCAGTGGCGACGGTTCGGGTCGAGAAGCGCGCGACTGGCCTGCAAAAAAAACGCGTGGTGGATGCCTTCATCGTTGGCGTACCACGAGTCCCAAACCCACTGCCCGGGTAATCTCAGAGTCATCTCAACCCTTTCTCGGTTGCGCTTTGGCCTTCTCAGCTTAAGAGCGAAGTTAGACTTGAAGTTACCCTAGCCCCTATAGCTCAGGGGATAGAGCGCCGCTCTCCGGAGGCGGGTGCGCAGGTTCGAATCCTGCTAGGGGCGCGTGTTTGGAATCGAATGGCTCAACCCTGAATATCTGCTCAACTCGATGGGTGGATTTGCCCTGTTCGGCGTTTGCCTAATTGTGTTCATCGAAACCGGCTTGCTGGTCGGTTTCTTCTTGCCAGGCGACTCGCTGCTGTTCATGACCGGACTTTTCGTCGCTACCGGAGCCATTGATTTTCCGATTTGGTTCGTTTGCGCCTCAATTTCGTTTGCGGCTTGGGCTGGCGATCAAACCGGTTACTGGATTGGCCGTCGACTTGGCCCGGCTGTGTTCAACAGGCCGCAGAGCAAGTTCTTCAGCCACAAAAATGTCGAGCGAACTCACGCCTTCTTCGAACGTTACGGTTCTAAGGCAATCATCCTGGCCCACTTCGTGCCAGTACTGCGAACCTTCGTTCCGGTAGCCGCGGGCATCGGCGAGATGAGCTACCGAAAGTTCTTGAAATACAACATCTGGGGTGTTCTAGCTTGGGGAACCGGTGTAACTCTGGTGGGCTATTCGCTAGGGCAGATTCCATTCGTGAAAGAGCACATTGACTACGTGACCCTAGCCTTCCTTGTTCTGACCTCGATTCCAATCGCAATGGAAATCATCAAGGCTCGTCGCGAGGCGAAGGCAGGGGCTGCCAAGGGGCCAGCGGCTGCACCGGCTACTGATTCCGCAAGTAAGTAATCAGCTGCTCTAGAGCCTGGGCGCGGTGACTGAGCGCATTCTTGATCTCTGGCTCAAGCTGCGCAGCAGTCAATTCGAATCCCTCGGGGATGAACACCGGGTCATAGCCATGCCCGTTCATGCCGCGCTCCTCGGTAGCCACGGCGCCGGGCCAGAAGCCTGTGAAGCTGATCTCATCTGCTCCGTCGACAAGCGCGAGAGTGCAAACAAAGGCCGCCGCCCGGTGTTCGGGGGCAATGTCCTTTAGCTGGGCAAGCAACAGTTGGCGGTTGGTCTGGTTGTCGCGAGTTCCGCTCCAGTTGGCGGTGAAGATTCCCGGTGAGCCACCTAGAATCTCGACCGCGATTCCCGAGTCGTCGGCCAGTGATGGCAGGCCCGTATGCGTTGCCGCGGCGCGCGCTTTGATGAGCGCATTCTCGAGAAACGTAGTGCCGCTCTCTACCGGCTCAGGACCGTCGTAACCGACGAGTTCGAGACCAGGTACGGCTGGCTCGAGAATCGCGCGAAGCTCGGCAACTTTTCCTTGATTGTGAGTCGCTAGAACGATTTTCATGGGTCTGACTAACCCAGAATCTGCTTTTGAATCTCGGTGAGTTTGGCGGTTCCGAGTAGCGCTAGGTCGAGCAAGGCATCGAGCTCGGCGCGATCGAACGGTGCACCTTCTGCGGTTCCTTGAACCTCGATGAACTTGCCACCACCCGTGGCAACCACGTTCATGTCTGTGCCAGCCCGAACATCCTCGGTGTAGGCGAGATCCAGCATCGGGGTGCCCGAGATGACACCTACCGAGACCGCGGCCACCGAGTCGGTCAACACTTTGGCATTCGCTGGAATCAGCTTGTTGGCTTTGCCCCAAGCAACGGCGTCGGCGAGCGCGACGAACGCTCCGGTGATTGCCGCGGTTCTGGTTCCGCCGTCAGCCTGAAGAACATCGCAGTCAATCACGATGGTGTTTTCACCCAGTGCCGAGACGTCGACAACTGCCCTAAGGCTTCGGCCAATCAGCCGACTAATCTCGTGGGTGCGACCACCGATTTTTCCTTTGACGGATTCACGGTCGCTACGGTCGTGGGTGGCTCGAGGCAACATCGCGTACTCGGCGGTCACCCATCCCTCGCCCTTGCCGACCTTCCAGCGTGGAACACCCGCGGTGAAGGATGCGGTGCACAAAACCTTGGTCTCGCCAAAGCTGATCAGCGCGCTTCCTTCGGCGTGCGAACTCCAGCCGCGTTCGATGGTTACTGGGCGAAGTTGGTCTGCGCTTCGGCCGTCAAGTCTGCTGCTCATTGGTCTGCGATGCTTTCTACTGAACTAACCTCGGGGCCGAGGAATCTGCGGGCAAGTTTGCCGAAGGATCGAGTGTCGCCGGTAGCCACAAACTTGTAGCTGGGCGATGTGGGTGCAGTGCGTTCGAGGCCGTGGGCTACCAGCGTGCGATAGACATCCTTGGCTGTTTCTTCAGCGCTAGAAACCAGGGTGACACCGTCGCCCATCACGTAAGACAGCGCCCCCGTGAGCAGCGGGTAGTGAGTGCAGCCGAGCACGAGGGTGTCGACACCCGCAGCCTTTATCGGAGCCAGATACTCCTCGGCTACTGCCAAGAGTTCAGGGCCTGAAGTTTCACCGCGTTCCACAAACTCGACGAATCGCGGACAGGCAACAGAGGTCAACTCGACATCAACTGCCGCCGCGAAAGCGTCATCGTAGGCCTTAGAGGTAACGGTGGCGTTTGTGCCTATTACGCCTATTTTTCGATTTCGCGAAACTGCCACGGCTCGGCGAACGGCCGGCTGAATTACCTCGACAACTGGGATTCCTCGACCCTCGGTGTAGCGCTCACGCGCATCCCTCAAGACTGCCGCCGAAGCTGAGTTGCAGGCAATCACCAGCAGTTTGACTCCCCCGTCGACAAGTTTGTCCATGACATTGATTGCCAACTCTCGAACCTCTGAGAGCGACTTTGGGCCATATGGTGAATTCGCGGTGTCTCCGACATAGAGGATCGACTCGTTCGGCAACTGGTCGATAATCGCTCGGGCTACGGTAAGACCGCCGACTCCGGAATCGAAGATGCCAATTGGTGCGTCATTCACGTGGCAAGTCTATTGCGAGCCCGAGTCTCCGCCCGAATTAGTTGGCTCCTCGGGCTTTGGTCGAAGCCCCTCGTAAATCTCTTTGCAGATAGGACAGACCGGAAACTTTTGCGGATCACGACCGGGCACCCAGACTTTGCCGCACAGTGCGGTCACAGGGATTCCGAGGACGGCGGATTCGACAATCTTCTCTTTGCGCACGTAGTGCGAGTGGCGTTCGTGATCGCCAGGTTCAAATACCTCTTGTTGCTCTTCGGTGAGCAGCGAACCCGAGGTGTCGGCACCGCCGAGGGTGTCGCGTCCAAAGTCGGTCATGCTGTTTGCCTATCTCTCGAGTTCATGGAGCCAGCCTGCGTGGGCAAGGCGGTTACTGCTGAAGGTCCTTGGCGTCACCGAGCACAACATCTAGCTTGATGGTTTCGCCCGCGCGAACCAATTCGAGGTTGGTCTTTGCACCAGCCGGCATCGAGCGAACGGCTGCCGTCAGCTCACTCGCGCTTCGCACAGCCTGGCCGTTGAATTTCACGACAACATCGCCCGGCAGCAGACCAGCCTGCTCAGCTGGGCCACCCGGGGTAAGTTCTTCGACCTTGGCGCCGATTGAGAAGCTGGCCGAGTCATTGGAATTGGTTGCGTCAGAGACCATCGCGCCGAGCAGTCCATGGCTTGCTGAACCGCTCTTCATGATCTCGTCTGCGATTCGCTTGGCGATGTTCGACGGGATCGCGAAACCGACACCGATGCTGCCTGCATTCGAGGTGCTTCCGGCGTTCGCGATTGCCACGTTGACACCGATCAGTTCGCCGCGCTCGTTGACCAGCGCGCCGCCCGAGTTACCCGGGTTGATTGCGGCATCCGTTTGGATTACCGCGAGGTTTATGTAGTCGCCTGAGCCACTGTAGAACTGCAGCCCGCCGAAGCCGTCGTTGAGTCCACCCTGTCGCGGCGCCGCAGCCGAAGCCACCTGAATGGTGCGGTTCAGAGCCGAGACGATTCCCTTGGTCACGGTTTGCTCGAGACCAAGCGGGGCGCCAATTGCCAGAACGTTGTCTCCTACGTTGACCTTGCTCGAATCGGCGAACTTGATTGGCTTGAACTTGGTCAGCGAAGTTACCTTGATCACTGCTAGGTCGTTGGTTGGGTCGGTGCCGACGATCTTTGCTGGGTAGACCCGACCGTCTGATGTCCTGACCTCAATTTTCACGTTCGAGGCAGCGCCATCCAGTGTGACCACGTGGGTGTTAGTGAGAATGTAGCCGTCCTCGGTCAAGAATTGACCCGAGCCGTTTCCGCCGCCCTGAGACGAGCTGACATTTACGGTGACAACTGACTGGGATGCGACTGCGGCGGCCGCGGTAACCCAGTTGACGCTCTCGGTGTTGTTGACCATGACCGTGCCGGGCTGCGTGTAGAGGCTGCTCGAGAACACAGCAGCGCCGGCACCCACGAGCGAGCTCACCGCAGCAACGGCGACCACGAGGCCGACCACTGCGCCGGTGCGCATCCCTTTTCGCTGACGCTTTGGCTTTGAGATTGGAGCGGGCTTGACTACGGGATCAAAGAGAAACTGGCTGTTGCGCAGCGGTGGAAGTGGCTGCGGGATTGGGTTCTGAGTAGCCATCGGAGTGACCATCGGAGCCGCCGCGGTAGTGGCTTCTGAGGCGGCCTCGGGAGTAGGCGACACTTGGCCGGCAGCAACTTGGCCGGCGGTGGTTTCTTCGGCAGATTTCGGCTCAAACTCTTTGTCAGTCATCTACATGCCTTTCATCGTTTAGACCCTCATGGTCGCAAACCTGCCTGATTAGTTTATGAATACTGTCTGAAAGTTTGCTGTATGGCTATCGAGTGCAGCCCCTCCCGTTTGGGTTGGCCAGGCAGTCCTTCGAGGCCAACCTAGGTTTGGACTGATTCGCCGAGTTTGACGGAAGCTGAGCCACGATGCTCGGCTTGGGTGGCGAGGCAGTGATCGGCGTGGGCACGGCACTGACGACTATCTGCGCTGTCGCAACCGATCGGATGCCTCGGTCTGCCCTGAACCAGGTTGAACCACCAGCGACCTGAAACTCGGGCTCGAACAAAACCTCGACTTCGACTTGAGACGTGCCCTCCTTATCGAACAACAACTCGAGCGTCGAACCCTGCCCCATTGCTCTGGCACCAGCACGGCTATCAATCTGCCACACCGCAGCCACCGGCACGAACCGAACCGAGACCTGCTCGTTCAAGACTGTGGCCGTTCGATAGTGCACCTTTGCGAGTGATGTCAGCGTGAGTCGAGTGCCAACTCTGATCGATGCGAGCTCTGGACTTATGCGGTGGGGTTCGGGCTGAAAGACGGCCGAAGCTTGCGATGCCGAGTTTGAGCGAGCCGATGTGCCCGGCTCTGACTGCCCTGGCCCGATTGTTGAAGACCTGCCGGTCGCTCGCGAATTTTCGGGAGTCGGCGGTGGTGACACATCTAGTGGAACAGTTTTGGACACCCCATTACACACGGTTTGCTTGTAGCTCCTGACGCCGTAGCTGGGTGGGCCAAGCCGAACGCTAATCGTGCCCGAGGTGCACACCCGCTTCGTCTCGGTAGAGCGATTTGACGCGGTGGTACGAGCCGGTTCGGTCGTCGCCACCGTTCGAGCCTGCCGAAGACAAACTTCGATTGATGATGCGCTGGTGGTCGAGCCGATCTGGCTGGCGCCCGAAGATCGGTCGGCAACACAGGCACTTGGGCTCGCCGGGCCTGCAGCGCTGGCGGGAACAATCACCGACGCACAGGCCAGAGTTGCCAGACCTGCGAAAAACAAACGTGAAAGGATGCGAGACATCGCCACAGGCTAGCCAAGCGCGCACCTGGGTGCAGAAGTTACCCACAGAAAGCGAAAACCCAGTCGGAGCTGACTGGGTTTTCTTTCGTGGTTGCGGGGGCAGGATTTGAACCTACGACCTCCGGGTTATGAGCCCGGCGAGCTACCGAACTGCTCCACCCCGCGGCGAAGTCTCAACTCTACCACGAATTGGCACTCTTTGCCACGGACCGCAAAGATGCGGCCGCGCGACTACTTGCTTGCGTTGATGGCATCCTGAATTGCCTTGGCCAGTGCGGCATCAGCCTCACCGTAGGCAGCCCAGTCTCCGGCGGCCATAGCTTCGGCCTTAGCCGCCAGGGCCTTTGAAGCCCGAGCCAGAGCAGCGTTTAGAGCTGCATTACTCGTTTCGCCATCTCCACCGGTGGTTCCACCATCTGGGTTGACCGGATCAGGGGTAACCGCACCCGAATCTCCACCGAACAGGGTGTTCAGCGCCTGATCCAGCGAATCCTCGAACGCAATCTTGTCACCGAAGGCAACTAAGACCTTCTGCAAGAGCGGGAACGAGGTCTCACCCTTCGACTGCACGTAAACCGGCTGTACGTAAAGGAGTCCGCCACCAATCGGCAGGGTCAACAGGTTTCCGTTGAGCACTGTGGTGGATCCCTGACGCAGAATGTTCAACAATCGTGACACTTCACTGTCGGCGTTGAAGTTGTTCTGGACTTGACCTGGACCAGGCACAATCACGCTCTTCGGCAGTCGCAGCAATCTCAACGTTCCGTATTCAGACGAGACCTTGCCCTTGGCGTTGCCCGCATCCGAACTCACCATTAGATAACCGGTGAGCACGTTTCGAGTCGCACCCTCGGTCGACCTAGGAATGTAGGTCGAGTAGAGCGAGAACACTGGCTTGTCAGTTCCTGGCGCCTGCATGGTCAGGTAGTACGGCGGCTGGAGCTGACCGAACGAGGTCTCTGGAGCGACCGGGTCGTTCGGGGTCATCCAAGCGTCGTCCTCACTGTAGAACGACCCAGGGTCAGTCACGTGATAACGACCAAGAATCGAACGCTGGATCTTGAACATGTCTGCTGGGTAACGAACGTGGGACATCAGGTCTGCAGACATCTCGGTGACCGGCTTCACTGTGTTCGGGAACACCTTCTGCCACGTCTTCAGGATTGGGTCCTCGGAATCCCAGGCGTACAGTGTGACCGAACCGTCATAGGCGTTCACAGTTGCCTTGACCGAGTTGCGGATGTAGTTGATCGAACCCATGCCCGGACGTCCGAAGTTGTTGGAATCCGTAATAGCGGCTCCATATGACTCGGTTCGCGAGTAAGGGTAGTTCGACGAAGTCGTGTATCCGTCGACAATCCAGACCAGCGAGCCCTCAACGATTGCTGGGTAAGGGTCATTGTCGAGAGTCAAGTACGGTGCCGCAGCCTTAACGCGAGTTAGCGGGTCACGGTCGTACAGGATCTGCGAGTAGTCGGTAACCGCATCCGACAGCAGAATCTGCTCGCTCTGGAACTTCAGAGCGTAAGCCAGACGCGAGAAGATGTTGTCGAGTTTCGGACCGCCGTCACCGGTAAAGGTGTAAGACTGCTGTGCCGAATCGTTTGCAGCCGGGAAGTCCAGCTCTTTCGGCTCAGCGCCCGGAGGAGCACCAACAATCGAGTACAGCGGCGACTTTTCACCGAAGTAGACGCGCGGTTCGTACTCGGGCAGCAATCCGGTTGACGGGATGCCCTTCTGCAGGAACACCGGCTGGCCATCTACGTTGCGCTGGTTTCCGTAGGCGGCTACCACGCCGTATCCGTGGGTGTAGACGATCACGTCGTTGTACCACGAACGGGCCGAACCGAGGCCGTCCTGGTTTAGCTCACGAACAGCGATCACGGTGTCTTGAGTCTTGCCATTCAAGGTGTAGCGGTCGACATCGAGGTGAGTCGGGAAGTCGTAGTACTGCTTGTACTGCTCGAGCTGCTTGAACGACTGCGAAACCAGTGCCGGGTCAATGATGCGGATGTTGGCCGTGGTCTCGGCCTCGCTACGCAGCGCACCTGGTTCGGTGGTGGTCTTGGCGTCGTACTCAATCTCCTGAACCTTGTCCAGACCATACGCCTTGAGCGTCGCCTGAATGTTCCGTTCGATGTAGGCGGCTTCGAGAACACGCTCGTTTGGTCGCACCTGGAAGTTCTGCACCAGCCACGGGTAAAGACCTCCGACAACCATCGAGGTGACCACCATGAGAGCGGTCGCCATAAGCGGCAGCTTCCACTTGCCGATGAACGCAGCAATGAGGAACAGCACCGCCACTGCGATAGAGATGGATGCCATGATCTGGAAGCCAGGGATCGTCGCGTTGACGTCGGTGTAGGTAGCACCGGTGTAGAGCCCGGTGGTCGAGGTCATGGTCGAGTACTGCTCGAGCCAGATGCTCGCACCCTGAACCAGAAGGTAGGCGAATGCCGAAACTGCAATCTGGACACGCGCTGCCTTCGAAACCTGAACCTTCCGTCCGAGGAATCGAATGTTTCCGTAGACGAGGTGCACGAAGGTTGCCATCAATGCGGCAAGCAGCAGGATGCCCGACACGAAACCAGCCAGTCGGGTCAAGAACGGCAGGTCGAACATGTAGAAGCCGATGTCGAGACCGAACTGAGGGTCGGTTTCGCCCGTGTAGGTTCGGTTTAACCAGGCCAGAACCACAGGCCACTGCGGGGCAGCCAAACCACCGGCAAGCACACCGAGGATGAGCGGAACCAGAACGAGACCAACCTTGCGCAGTGAGTCAACGAGCTGACGGTAGCTGGCGAAGTAGTCGCCGCTATCTACGCTCTTGGCGTAGATCGGACGCGAGCGGTAGGCGACGTACAGGCTCAGCCAGCTGACGATTGCCATGGCAGCGCCAGCAGCCAGAAACAGGCCAACCTGAGCCCACAACCTGGTGGTGAATACCGAGGCGAAACCTAACTGCTCGAACCAAAGGAAGTCAGTGTAGAAGCCACTCGAACTGACTAGTCCAATCGCCAGCGCAAGCAAAATAAGCAGCGAAATGCGCACTGGTCCAGGTCTCTTGACCGCCAGTGTGTTTGGGTTGCTCATCGTTCCTCTTTTTCGGATCTGTGTTGGGTTGTTTGGTTGTTGTTGCTGGGGTTACTTCGTTGCCTGTGCGGTGCAACTCGGAAGTTTGCTCGGCTCTACTCCTGAACCGAGTTTCGAAAGAATTTGTTTCGCTTCTTCGAGGGTCGAGACTTTGAAAACATTCAGGCCCGCAGGAATGTTGCCCACGACCTCGGCGCAGTTCTCGGCCGGAGCGAAGAAGTACTCGGAACCAGCGCGGACTGCGGCATACATCTTCTGACGGATGCCGCCAATCGGCCCAACCTCACCCTCTGGGGTTATGGTGCCGGTGCCAGAGATTTCGAGCCCGTGGTTGAGTGATTCAGGCCCTAGAAGCTCGGTGATTGCCAAGGCAAACATCAAACCACCGGATGGACCGCCAACATCTTCAACTTTGATCTTCACGTCGATCGGAAAGTCGTAAACGTATCCGGTGAGGACACCCATCCGGTAGGCGCCATCGTCATCCTTGAAGGGAACCAGCTTTAGCTCGACGGGCTTGCCGTCACGGTCTACCTGGATGGTGATTTCTGCGGCGCCAGACTTTTGGATTAGCGCCCTGAGCTCGTCGATGTCTTTGGCAGATACACCATTCACCGAACGAATCAGGTCACCCGCGACAAACTTGCCGCTGGCCGGGGTCGACTTGCTTACCAGCTCAACATAGATCTCGCGACCGAAGTCCATGCCGAGTCCGTTGAGGGCTGCGGCAATCGCATCCTGCTGGCTTATCGCCATCATTTTCTGGCTCTCAACCTCGTTTTGCTCGGCGGTCTGCCCATTCGGGAATGCCTCTTCGAGCGGGATGATTGTTTGCGCTGGGTCGGCCCAGGCGCCGATCAGTTCGAGCCACGATGGGGTCTGTCGCGGGCTGCCGACCATGCTGACGGTCATTAGATTGAGACTGCCGTCGGCAGGATACGTTTTCGCGCCCGAAATCGAGAGTAGCGCTGAGTCTGGCTTGTCGCCGATGATGTCGAACACTGGCCCGGGTCGCTCGATTACGTATGGTGCGGGCATCGCCGCGATACTTCCGATTAGGATTGCCCCGAAAAACAGCAAACCGCGACCGGCTAGTTTTCGACGCCTGGACGGGGCGGGACGCAAATCAAACGATTCGGTCGCCGAAGAACCGGCACGGGCCGGATCGTATTGGCTCATCACGGCTCCTGCCCGATCTCGCGAGCGCGCTGCGACCACGCACTCTTGTCGGGTTTAAGCCTAAGAAACGAGTGCGAGATTCTGTGGGCAATTGGGCGATTCGGCTGACGCTGTAGGCGAACAAAGCAACGAAGACTCGTGATTTTCGCGTCGCTCAACCCGTTTCCAAATAGCGTTAAACCATGACGAACCCGAGTAACTGGTTTGACCCTGAAGACTTCAAACGCTTCATGGATGAGTTTCTCGCGAACCAAGAAGGACTCGATCCCGAACAGCTTGCGCAAATTGCAGGACTCGCCAACAACCCAGAGCAGTTGCAGCAGTTCATCGAGCAGATGAAGAACGCCCTCAACAATCGGGGAACGGCGACCGGGGTCGACTGGAACCTGGTTCGCGAACAAGCGATCAAAATGGTGCGGGCCGATGCCAAGGCAATCACCGAGCCCAACCGCAAGGCAATCACCGAGGCCTGCTCGATTGGAAATCTGTGGCTGGATCAGGCAACAGATTTTGAAGCCCTGCACAGCGAACCGAAACTTATCGGCCGCGAACTGTGGGTTGACGAGGCAATGCCGCTGTTCAAGCAACTGGCGGGACCAATCGCGGATCGCATGAGTGACGCACTGACTCGAAACCTCATCGAGAACTCTCCCGAGGAGTTGTCGGCGGTTATTGAGTCGGCAGCGGGTCTAATGCGTTCTGCCGGCGGTGCGATGTTTTCGATGCAGCTCGGGCAGAGCCTTGGCAAGACGGCAGCCGAGGTCTGGGGCAGTGGCGATTTGGGCATCCCGCTGTTTCAAGAGGCCAGAGCAGCGTTCGTGGTTCAGAACATCGCTGAACAGCTCAGCGAGCTCGACGTTAAGCAGTCTGAGGTTGAGATTTATCTTGCGGTGCGCGAGATGGCCCACGCCCGACTATTCAAAAACGCTCGGTGGCTACGTGACCTCGTGGTGACTCAGATTGTTCAGTACTCGCAGGATTTGAGCATCGACAACGACCGCATTCAGGCCCTGGCCAGCGAGCTCGATCCAAGCCAACTAGAAAAGTGGCAGGATGCCCTTCAGGGCACATCGCTGATTGCCGAGCCGACCGAGGCTCAGTCTCGAGCTCTGGCCAGCATTGAGAACACCCTGGCCCTGATCGAGGGTTGGGTTGAGGTGGTTACCGCAAGTGCGTGCAAGCTGTTGCCCGGAGTTGTGGCAATCGAGGAGTATGTTCGACGCAGGCGAGCGACCGGTGGGCCTGCCGAACGTACTTTCGGGCAACTGATTGGGCTCGAGCTGAAGCCTCGACGCCTGCGCGAGGCCGCCAATTTCTGGCGTGTGGTTTCAGAACAACTCAGCGTGACCGAGCGGGATGCCATCTGGCGACACCCCGACTTGATGCCGACGGGTTCCGACATCGATGACCCAACTGGCTATCTGGCGCGCCGCAAAGGATCAGGGCCGGATGACTTCGACCAAGCGCTCAAGGATTTGCTCGGCTAGTTGGCATTTTTCCAGCCTGTGGATAACTTCTGCGCCGCGGTGAGTTATTCAAGACGATTGGTGCATGCTCAAGATAAATCCCGGTCACCCCAAGGTTTGGCTTGGCCAAGACCACATTCGAATCGGGCTTGATGCAACCGCGGTGACCGTTGGTGGGTTATCCCCCTCCCACCAACGGCTCCTGCGGGCCTTGGAGCTCGGAATCGCTGATAATCAGCTCGGCACGATTGCCGATTCTTTGAGGTTGAACATTGAAGATGCCAAAGACCTGGTTTCGCGGCTCGAGCCGGTTTTGCTGGCCGCCGACAGCCCACGCGAGACCGCTCAAGATCACTCTCGAAGGTTCCCTTTCGCCCAACCCGAGCCAGATTTTGCTGAAATCATTCGATTTGGGCTGAATCACAATTTGCCAGGCGAAACCGGCCTGACTCTTCGCTCCGAGAAGATCATCCACATCGACAACCTCAGCAGGGCTGGGCTAACAACGATTCGAGGCCTAGCCTCCGCCGGCGTTACCCAGTTCTGGTGCTCAGATTCGAACAAGGTCGAAGCACAAGACACGACCCCGTTGGGCTACCCCAAGGAATTGCTCGACTGGCCAAAATTCATGGCACTTGATTCGCTGGCTGGTTCGTTCCAAAACCCGGTAGCTCTTGTGGATTCGGCTCGGCTGCGCTCGAGATCCTTTGATCGACTCGACTTGGCGATTGTCTTCTCGAGTCAGGTGTCAGACCCCAAAGCCGCAAGGCTTTGGTTGCGCAAAGGCATCCCGCATATCGGAGTCACTTTTGATTCGACAGGGGTGCGGGTCAGCCCGGTAGTGGTGCCAGGAAAGACCCCTTGCCTGAGCTGCCGAGACGCTCAACTAGCCGCTACCGACTCAAACCACGAAGTGGTCTTCAATCAACTGTTGGCCAACCCAACCCGCTACGACGACTCGAGCTCGGTGCTGTTTGCGGCCGGCGCCGCAACCGCAACTGCGTTGGCTCAACTCGACTCGCAGTCGGGTTTTGAATCGCTGCAACACGAGCATTTGGGCAGCTGGTTCGAACGAAAGAGCGGCCTGATACACCGCATCCAATGGCCGAAGGGTGTTACCTGCAACTGTGTTCTCGACCCAGCAGCTTTGACTGAGGTCAGTTCGGTGCCGGCTTACGAGGATTCGTCGACCGCTAGCTCTGCGGCCTAACCAGGAATCGCGACGGCTGAGCGCTTCGCCCAAAGGCATCCTGGCTCGAGTAGCTGATCACCAACGAAGACTTAGCTCGGGTAATCGCGACGTACAGCAATCTCTGCTCCTCGGCAATTGCCTGTTCATCCTTGGCGTAGTTGATTGGCAGGTAACCCTCGATCGCGCCAATCAGGTAAACGTGCTCCCACTCCAAGCCCTTGGCTGCGTGAATTGTTGAGAGAGTCACAGCCTCCTTAGTCGGCTCATGCTGCGACCTTTTGCGTTCTTCGAGTTCGGAAACGAAGTCGGCAACAGAAATCTTCGGGTCGACTTCCTCGAGGATGCCCAAAAGCGCGTTTAAGGTTTCCCATCGGTCTCTTGCCGGCCCGCCAGTCTCGGGCGGCTGAGACTGCCAGCCGAGCGATCTGGCGACGTCGCTCAACACCTGAAAAGTTGGCCGCCCGCTTGGAGAAATGGCTTCGGCGCGCAGATGCTGCATCGTTTGCAGAACTTCTGTCTTCGCGAAGAAACGTTCACCACCGCGAACCTGACAGTCGACAGACAACTTGGCGAGTGCTGACTCGATGGCTTCCGACTGCCCATTGATTCGGTAGAGCACGGCGATTTGACTCGCTGGCACGCCCTGAGAAATCTTGCGCCGAACATCGTTGGCCAGCCAGCCAAACTCTTCCTCAACTGTTGCGAAACCGCGAACCGTTGCGCCGGAAGTGAACCCTGACTCGGCCTCTACCTCGCGAGTCGAAATCAGTTCAGACATCGAGTTTTGGTTGCGAATTGCTGCGTTAGCCATTTCGATAATCGCCGAACTCGACCGGTAGTTTCGAACGAGCTCAACCACTGCCACGTCATCGAATCTGGTTTCGAAGGTGCGAAGAAAGCTCGAGGATGCGCCGGTGAACGAATAAATCGTCTGATTCGGGTCGCCCACTACACACAAATCATCACGAGCACCAAGCCACTCATCGAGCAGAGCGTGCTGCAGAGGTGAAATGTCCTGGTACTCATCAACCGTGAAGAAACGGTATTGAGCTCGCACGTGCTCGAGCGCCCTCGGTTCGGCTCTCAAGAGGCCGAGGCACAAAACAAGAACGTCTTCCCAATCAATCTTTTGGTCACGGATCTTGAGTTGCTCGTATGTTTGCTGCAACTCAACATTCTTGGCTGGGCTGAGCCCTGCCACTTGTCCTCGTTCGGCAACAACGTCTCGATAGTCGTCGAGGTCTAGCATCGAAAACTTGCGCCACTCGATCTCGGCCGCGAGCTCTCTGGTAGCTGCCGAATCCAATTGAAGCTTCAAGGCATCCGCCGCCAAGGTGATGTAACGGGCCTTGGATTCGATTACCTGCGGTGCCGGAACACCGGCAAACTGTGGCCAGAAGTACTCGATCTGGCTCAACGCCGCCGAGTGAAAAGTTTTCACTTGCACAGCCGGCACACCCATCGAGCGAAGCCTGGACCGCAGTTCACCGGCAGCGCGGTTCGTGTAGGTCAGCGCAAGAACGCGAGTCGGAGTATAAACGCCTTTTGCAATTCCATAGGCGATTCGATGCGTGATTGTTCGGGTCTTTCCGGTGCCGGCACCGGCGAGGATGCAGACCGGACCCACAAGCTGCTCGGCCGCAAAGCGCTGCTCAGAGTCCAAACCTTCGAGAATCTGCTCCGGGGTGAACTCGCTACCAGAGTTAGTTGACTGGGTCGTCACAGTGACTCGCCCAGCCAGTCTTCGATCAGAGCTCGGGCGATCGACAAACGCCCAGGCAAAAGGATGCTGTCGCGCGACGCCCGCAGTTCATCGCGGCTGAACCACTTGAGTTTCTCGATTTCGATGCCGTCAGGAACGAGCTGGCTTGTTGAATCGGCTTTAGCGGTAAACCCGAACATTAAGGAGTAAGGAAAAGGCCAGGGTTGGGATCCGCGATAGTGGACATCTCTAACCGGCACTCCCGCTTCTTCAAGAATCTCTCGACGTACAGCCTGGTCCAACGATTCACCTGCTTCGACAAACCCAGCGAGCACCGACCAGCGATTGTCTTCCCAAGCCCCCTGCGAACCGAGCAGGATTCGATCGAATTCGTCGGTGACGGCCACGATGATCGCCGGATCTGTGCGTGGAAAAACCTGACGGTCATCCTTGAAGCAACGCCGAGACCAGCCGCCTTTCTCGATCACCGTTGGGGTGCCGCACCGAGGACAGTGCTGGTGGCTGAGATGCCAGTTTGTTATGGCCAAACCTTGGGCGTAGATTCCTGCATCGAGATCATCGAGCGCGCCGGTTGACCTGCGCAGGTTGTGCCACTTGGATACGTCTGGCTGGAGATGGTTCGCTGAGTTTTCGCCAAGCGCTGCGGCCACGATTGGTGAGCCAACCGGCAAAGTTGACCCATCTATGTTTGTGGTTTCGATGGTTGTCCTGCCTAGATAGACACGAAACTGTGCTGACGGAACCTGTTCAACCTCGAACAGTGCGAGCTGCGGTTGCCAGTCACCGGATGCGTTTTCGCGCAGCAAGACTTTTTGGTTAAAAATCGGAAGCACTCGAGTGGTGGGATTGCGCCAAAGTTCGTCAAAGAGCTCACTCGATTCACGGGCGAGGTAATCGCGATCGATGGCAGATTTCGCTAGAGGAAGTTCAAGCATCTAGAACATCCTTCCGATTAGCGCTTGTCGCGTGGCGATGACCTGACTACGCGGCTTTGCCTAATAACCTTTGAGCCATGGGCAAATCTTCCTTGATTTTAGCCGCGTTGGCCAAAGCAGCTTTACCTGGCGTGGACTTCAACCGAGCTGTTGAGGTTTCTGGCGATGCACACCTAAAGGTGGCCGTGCTGTTCGCAACCGACGGTCGAACCGTCGTTGCAAAGCGCCCCACTAGGCAGGCGTCAAGGAACGAACTCGAATCCCAAGTTCGTGGTCTTCAAGCACTCGGAGCAACCGGGCGCGCCCGTTTGCCGTTTGCGGTTGAGAGCCTGCTGAACCGTCTGGATGTCTCGGCAAACGACTCCGTCTGGTTCTTCGATCAACTCGAGGGATCCGAAACCTACCTCGACAAGGTATCCCCGAGTGGAACCCTCGCCGAGAGCATCGGCGAAGCTCTCGGCGCGATCCATAACTTACCGCTATCAGTGGTTACCGATGCCTTCCTGCCTGAGTTCAATCCCGCTGACATCGCACTCAAGTACGTGACCGAGATGGACAAGATGGCTGAGACCGGCAAAATCCCAGCTAACCTGCTCGATCGCTGGCAGACCGCACTAGAGGACGTCTCACTGTTCCGCTATCAGCCGACCGTGGTTCACGGCTCGATTGATTCGGAAACCGTGTTGAGCGGTGTTGTTGATCACGCCGAGGTTGTCACCGGAATTACTAATTGGGCGGAGATGCACATTGGCGATCCCGCTGAGGACTTTGGCTGGGTGTTTGGTTCGGCGCTGCCCGAACTTGCCGACGCTATCTTGCTCTCTTACAACACCAGACACCCGAACAGCGATACGACCCTTCGTCAACGAGGCCACCTCTACAGCGAGCTGCAGGCCGGACGCTGGCTGCTGCACGGTCTAGCGCTTCAAGACCCAGAAATCATCGCCGACGCCGAGGAGATCATCGCTGATCTAGCCCAGGCGCTCGAAAACGATGAGCTTCCGCCGCTGACCAAGGTGCTGGCACCAATCGCACCAGTGGTTCCACTGATTGACCTGCTCGATGCTGACGCGACAGACGCAACAGCAGATGAGTATTCACAGAATTCGAGCAACTTCGTGTTCGAGGCCGAATCATCAGGTGAGATGCAAGCCGATAGCGCTGACGAAACCGATAGCACTGACAAAACCGCGAACGAGGCAGTCTCAAGCGAAACTGAGCCTATTGCTGTGGTTGACGAAGAAGTCAGGGCGGATGAGGATGCGGACCCGTTTGGGGCAAGCAACGATGCTGCATCGGCGGATGAGGAACAAATCAAAGCCGACGAACCAGTCGATGACAAGACTCGACCGATCGAGTTGCCAACCAAGAGCGACAACGAGCTCTTCTAGCTGAGCTGGTCGAGTAGCTCGCTCCTCCAAAGCCCCAAAAGCTCCTCTGTTGAGGGAACCCTTGCAGGCCTAATCTCTTTTCCGTGATTGACGAAAAACAGGCTCACCTGGATCTTTTCCTCGGGGATTCCGGTGAGCGCTGAATAGGCCATTCGGTACAAGGCGAGCTGGAGCGTGCGCAGTCGCATCTCCTGTTCGTCGGATTCATCGGGAAGCTTTCCGGTCTTCCAGTCAATGATCTCAACGCCGTCCTCGGTGTCGAAAACCGCATCCATCTTGCAGACAAAAGTATTTGCGCCAACCGTGACCTGAACTTCACATTCGACTTCTCGGGGTTCAATGCCAAACCAGCGTGAAGCTTCAAAGTTTTCCGCGCAAACCTGGAGTTGCTCGGCACTCAATTCGATGTCCTCTTGGTCGGCATCGAGATCAAAGCGGTATTCCGCATCCGGGTATTGCCCATCGTCCGAACGAGCTGACTTTGCAAAGCGCTTCTCAATCCAAGAGTGGAACAGCGTGCCCTGCATTGTCGATTTGTAAGGCTGCTCGGGCACGGGCCTCTTGAATCTTGCCGCCAACGCATCTGGATCGTTGACAAAATCCTTGAATCTGGATGCGGAGATTCGCACGGGCAACTCAACCTCGTTCAGGCGTTCTGCGCGAGCTGCTCGTTCTTCTAGAAGCATTTCGATCTGCTCTGCTAGATCTGCCCCAAGTGCATCGGGACGAGATTTCCAATCGACTGATTCGCTCACAGCTCGATCGAATGCCTTGCGGTTTCGGTCACCGATCGGGTGCAGCGGCCAGCTTGCCGTTTGAGTGAACCGCGAGTTGGCGACCTCATCCATGTGCCAGACCCTTCGGATGTCTGGGTTCTTTTTGAGTTGCGAGTGCTTGAGAACCAGCAACTGCTCGAGGTACTGATCTGGGTAGTACTTGGTGCCGGCTTCTGACCTGAAGCGCGAACCAGTAACAAGCAGATTCTCTTTCGACCTTGTAACAGCGACATACATGAGACGTCGCTCTTCGCGCTCCAGCATTTGAGCCACCCAAGACTTGAACTCTTGCAACCTCTCGTCAACGGCTTCTTTTTGGTGCTCGATGCCGGCGAAGCTGAGTTGCGGAAGCGAGGCCTTGTCTCCGCGCAAACTGAAAGGGAGTTTGCCCGGTTGCAGCCAACCGTCGGTTCCTGATTCACCCCAAAATTCAATGTTGTTGAGACACGTCAGAGGATCAAATTCGGTGTCGAACTCCGCAGGAAACTGTTTCTTGCGTCGTGAACGATCTGCAACAGCAACCAAATCCCATTCGAGCCCCTTGGATGCGTGAATGGTCATAACTTGAACCATGCCGCCCTGAGCCACTCCCGCCCCCGAATCGAACCGCTCGAGATCTTTGGCGTACTCGAGCCACTCCAGGAAAGCACCCAGGCCAGAGTTGTTGTTTGAGTCGAAGCTCCCAACGATGTTGGCAAAAGCATTTAGGTTCTGCATCGGATTGATCCTGCTCGGGTTGGCTCGAAGTTCGATATCCAGCCAGAGTTCTGACTCCACGGCACGCACAAGCTCTTGAAGGCTCAGCCCCTGACGCTGACGCAGGCGCCTGAGCACCTGGCCGGCATCCTTGATTCGTTCAAGCCCGGCCTCAGAGATGTCAGTGTGCCACTCTCTGTTTGATGTGGCGAGCACATCGGTCGCGTCGATGATCGATGATTCGAAGTCAGCACCGTAACCGTCATCTTCATCTGCGTGGTTCTTGGCGAGTTGGCGTGCGAAACGGCTTAGCGCCACGATGTCTTTTGCGCCGACGCGCCAGCGCGCACCGCTCAACAGTCGAATCAGAGCGGCTCCGTTAGCCGGCGAGTGGATTGCCTTCAGAGCGCTGACAACGTCTACAACTTCGGGCATCTGCAGCAATCCGCCTAGCCCGACAACCTCGACGGCAATACCCCGATTCTGAAGCGCAGAAACAAAAATCGGCATTCGAGATCTGGCTCGAAGCAGCAGAGCGGCTGTTGGCAGCTTTCGATCGCCGTTCTCGCGGGCAGTCTCGAAGTGTGACTCGAACCAGGATGCGACCTTGTCAGCCTCGTCTTGCAATGTTTCAAGAAAATCGAGCTCGACCTGACCCTCGTTTGCGCCGGTTCGCGGTTCGAGTTCAGCCACGGGAACGAGGTTCTGACTCGAGTAGTCCGGCTTGACCTTGAGCGGTTTAACGACTTCGTTTGCGAGGCTCAGAACAACCTCTGGATTGCGCCAACTGGTTGGGAGGTCAAACTTCTGAACTTCTTGTGCTTCGGACTGGCGGAATTCGCTCAGGAACTCGGCCAAGTTCGATGAGCTAGCCCCACGCCAGCCGTAAATCGACTGGTTTGGATCGCCAACGGCGTAGACCGGGAGTCCTTTGAAGAGGCCGGCCAGGAGTTGGGTCTGCAGATAACTGGTGTCCTGGTACTCATCGAGTAGCACGTGCTGATAAAGAGAGCGAGCGGACTCTGCGAGGTCGGTTTCGGCCAGGGCCTTTTTGGCGAGCAAGACCTGGTCAGAGAAATCAACAAAACCCAGACGATGCTTTTCGATTTGAAACTCTTGGGCGAGATCGGCGATAACCGGAATGAGCTCGAGTTTTTGAATCAACTCTTTGGCCTTTTGAGTCAACTCAAACTTGTTCTTACCTACTTTTGAGTTCTGTGGAATGCCGTCGAAAAACTGAATCTCAGACCTAAGCAGTTGGGATACCTCTTCGGCCGATCGCTCGTGGTCATTCAGCTCGCCTGCGAGTGAAAGAACGTAGCCTGCAAGTTTCTCGGGTTTCACATCAACTTGCTCAAGGAGGTCACCCCACTTGGATGCCTTATTGATTACCACCTGTCTTGCCAGCTGAAAACGCTGCGCCTCTGAAAGCAGAGGTGCTTCGGGTTCGAAACCAAGTGCCAGTGCGGCGTCGCGGAACAACGAGTTCGCGTAAGAGTTATAGGTCGAAATGGCTGGCGGGGTAAATCCGGCCTCAAGTTCGGTTGGCCAAAAATCAGTTGCTTGTAAAGCCCTAAGTCCAGAGTTGACCCTGTGGCTGAAGGATGCGGCGGCTTTACGAGTGAACGTGAGCCCAAGGATGTTTTCGGGCTTTGCATAACGGTTCGCAACCAGCCACAGAATACGAATTGCCATCAACTCGGTTTTGCCCGAACCGGCGCCCGCGATGATGAGCGAGGGAAGGGCCGGGTCAGATTCGATTGCTGCAGACTGATAACCGGTGAGTGCCAAACCAGGGTTTACTTTGAGCTTGTCGGGCTTTTGAATTGCCCTGAAGATGTCGTTTGCTCGAACTTTAGCCACTGAAGGACACCGCCTCGGTCAAGAAGAGTTTGCAGTCACCGTATGAATAGTTGGAGTTGCAGTGGCTGTTGACTTCGGCAACCAAAATGCCTTCAGCCATCG